>NZ_JAYMZS010000058.1:0-53475 GCF_035828755.1 Amycolatopsis sp. H20-H5
CCTTGAGGAGTACTGGGCCTACCACCTGCTCAAAGAACATTATCGCCGCCACGAAACCCGCTACACCCACCAGCAAAACGACTACATCCTCGCTGGGTGAGCCCCTCCCTCAAAACGAACCACACCCGTCGAAGAACGCGGTGGCCTCTTCCTCGGACACATCGCCCTCGACCACAGCTGAAATAGCCGCGGCGCCGAGCAGGGCGCTGAACGTGGCCAGGTGAACCCCGGTCGACAGCAGGGGGTCGAGAAAGCAGGCGGCGTCACCGATCATCAGGTATCCCGGGCCGCTGAAGCTCTCCGACGTGTAGGAGTAGTCCTGCTCGACCTTGAAGTCGGTCAGCCGCTTGGCACCTTCGACCATGCCGGCGACCCGTGGGCACTGCGCGAGCGCGTCGAAGTACACCTTGTCGATGCCACCGAGCCGGTCCCGTTCCTCGACGAACGTCGTCCGTTTGGCGACCAGCCCGACGGAATGCGTCCCGTCGTGCAAGGGAATGGCCCAGAACCAGCCGTAGGGCACCGAGCACACCGCGATAGCACCTTCCGGGCCCCGGTCGAGCGGGGCGACCCCGCGCCAGTAGGACCACACCGCGATGTTGCGGAATGCCTCCTGATAGCGCCGGTTCTTGAGGTACTTCGTGGCCATGACGCCACCCCGGCCGGAAGCATCGATCAGGAAGTCGAAGCTGATCTCCCCGGTAACCGCGCGATCCGCAGTCCTGACCCAGCTGGCCGAAACTGGCCTGCCCTGGTCGAATGCGATGTCGGTGACCTTCACGCTCTGACGGACGTCCACGCCGAGTTCGGCCGCGTTGTCGAGCAGGATGCGGTCGAACTCGGATCGAACCACCTGGTAGCTGTACCCACCGGCACCGGTGAGGTGGTTGAAGTTGAGGTCCCAGTTCTCGGGCCCCCATTCGAAATACGCGCCGTTCTTCCGTACGAAACCGTAGTTGTCGATCTTCTCCCGGACGCCGAGCAGATCGAGCACCGGAAGCACCGAGGGCAAGATCGACTCACCAATGTGGTAGCGCGGAAAGGTGGCACTCTCCAGCAGGGTCACCTGCATGCCCTGTTTCGCCAGCAGTCCGGCGGCCGTGCTGCCGGCAGGCCCGCCACCGATCACCAGTACCTGAGTACTCTCCCCCATCAGCGATTCCTCATCTCCGGTCAGCGCTCAACATCGGACGCGACGAACGCTAGATATCGGGAGTCGCCGCCCGCAACCACCGGAAGTGGATGGCCACATTCGGCAAGCTGCGAACGGCCTGCTACTGCAGTGGCCGATTGTGGTCAGCCGCCTCCGGCGATTGCGACGGGTTGCTCCTGATACCTAGTGTCGTGTCCAGCGACGACCCGGTGCCGGGAAATTCGCTTCTGAAGGGGGATCGGCATTGACCGCACACGAAAGCGGGACTGAGCAGTCCTTGGTGACCACTGCTTCGGGCGTAGTCGCTGGCAGGGTCAACGAGGGCGTCTTTTCGTACAAGGGAATCCCACACGCGGCAGATCCGTTTGGCAGCAACCGGTTCGAACCTCCTCGCCCGCCGCAGGCATGGGACGGAGTGCGTGAGGCCTTCGAATTCGGCCCGGCAGCACCGCAGCCCGACACCTTCTCGCTCGTGGACGCCACGCCCCTCTACCCGTGGGGAACCGACTGCCTGACCCTCAACGTCTACACCCCCGATCCAGGGGCAGCCCGGCTGCCGGTCATGGTTTGGGTGCACGCCGGCGGTTATATCTCCGGCAGTGCCTCCACCCCCCGCGCGGACGGGTCGGTCTTCGCGCGCGAAGGTGTCGTCGTGGTCGCGATGAACTATCGCCTCGGTGTGGACGGGTTCTTGTCCGTGCAGGGAGGCACCACGAACGCGGGAATGCGCGACGTCGTCTCCGCACTGCGCTGGGTGCGCGACAACATCGCGCGCTTCGGCGGCGACCCGGATGCCGTGACAGCCTTCGGCAACTCCTCCGGCAGCGCCATCATCTCGGCGATCGCCAAGACCGCCGCCGCAGAGGGGCTCATCCACCGGGCCATCCTGCAGAGCCCGTGCTTAACAGTGGTCGCCGAGGCAGCAGAGGGGCACGCGCTCGCCAAGCGCATCCTCACCGATCTGAAAGCCGAGACCGACCTGCGCGAGCTCCCGCTCCGGCAACTGCTGGGCCGTCGCCAGCGCGGTTTGGACGTCCGCTTCCGCGACGCTCGCCTCTGGCACCCGTACACCTATTGGTTCAGCCCGTACATGCCGGTAGTGGACGGCACCCTGTTTCTCGAATCCACGCTGAGCGAACGCATCCCGTCGTCGGTCGACCTGCTGATCGGCACCAACCGCGACGAGTCCCGCTACTTCTTGATGCGCAACGGGCAGTTCCACTCGGCCACCGAGCAGGACCTCCTCGATGCCCGGAACGCCTACGCCCTGCCTGAGGCGTGCCGCACGGCCGCCGATTTCCTCTACGGGCACCTCTCCCCCGGTGAGCAACTCACCGAAGCGGTCACCAACTGGATCTTCCGCGGCCCCGCCGTCGAGCTCGCCCACTTGCACGCCGCGTCCGGCGGAAACACCTTCGCCTACGAATTCACGTGGCAACAGTCCCCAGCTTTCGACGGCCACTACGGTGCGGCCCACTTCCTCGAGGTGCCTTTCCTCTTCGACCAGCTCACCGATCCCGCTTTCGCGCCCCAGGTCGGCCCCGAGGCTCCCATCGACCTCGGCCGAACACTGCGTCGCAGCTGGGTCGAATTCGCGACGACCGGCGATCCAGGCTGGCCTCGATACGACGAAGACCGCTCGGTCATGATCTTCGACACCGTCTGCCGGGTCGAGCCCGACCCCCGCGAACACCATCGTGCCGCCTGGGACGCCCGATTCGCCGTGTCAACCCGTAGCTGACCATGCCCACGCCGAAGTCCGACGTCCCGTCCGGGGGTATCCCGATGCGTAGCCTGATCATCGACAATTACGACTCGTACACGTTCAATCTCTTCCAGCTGATCGCCGACGTGAACGGTTGCGAGCCGACCGTTCTGAAGAACGATGATCTAGTACTGGCGACCCTGGACCTGACGCAGTTCGACAATATTGTGATCTCACCTGGGCCTGGCAGCCCGCAGACTCCGCGTGACCTGGGATATGTAGGGGCCATACTGGCCAGAGCGGAACTGCCGGTGCTCGGAGTCTGCCTCGGTCACCAGGCGATCGCTCACGCCGCCGGAGCAACGGTCGACCGCGCTCCCCAGCCGCGACACGGTCATCTCACCAAGGTCCGACACAACGGCGGCGCGCTGTTCAGCGGCATCCCGCAGGATTTCACCGCCGTCCGCTACCACTCGTTGTGCATCGACAATCCGCTGCCCGAGGAGATCGAAGCCACGGCGTGGGCGGAAGACGGTGTTGTCATGGCGATCCGGCACCGCACCCGCCCTCAATGGGGGGTGCAGTTCCACCCCGAATCCATCGCGTCGGAATACGGCCGCGAGATCATCGCGAATTTCCGGGCAGTCACCGCCGCGGCATGCAACACCGGAGGCGGGACTCGTGACCGGGCGCCGGCCCAGCCGGCAGCTACCGATCCAGAGCCGCCGACCGGCTCGTCCCGCGATGCTTACCAGCTTCTCGAACTCACGGTCCCGGGTGTTGTGGACACCGAGGCGGCGTACACCGAGCTATTCGGGCAGTCGCAGTTCGCCTTCTGGCTCGACAGCAGTCGTGTCGAGGCGGGATTGTCCCGGTTCTCGTTCCTCGGCGACGCCTCCGGACCGCTCAGCGAGGTACTCACCTACCGGCTCGCCGACCACGCCGTGCTGGTGCGGGATGCGGCGGGCGTTCACGCGGAGAGCGGCACCATCTTCGACGTGCTGGACGGTCGACTCGCCGAACGCCGATTGACCGACCCGGGGCTGCCGTTCGACTTCACGAGCGGCTACGTCGGCTATTTCGGCTACGAGCTGAAAGGCGACCTCGGCGCCAGGCGACGGTACAACGCCGAAACACCGGATGCCGCCTGGATATTCGCCGATCGCCTGATCGCCTTCGACCATGAACTCGGAGTCACCTACGTCGTCGCGCTGCACCGCGGTAACCCGGAGACCAGGAAGTCCGCGCAGGAGTGGATCGACGGCACGGCCGCCACCCTGGTCTCGCTGCTCGGCCGGGCCGACACCGCCGAGGAAATCGACGAAGCGACCGCGGCCGAGGAGGCCGACGACACGGTCGATCCGCGCCCATCACTGGTCAGGGATGCCGAGGGGTACGTCCGTGACATCGAAGAATGCCAGCGCCAGCTCGTCGCCGGCGAAAGCTACGAAATATGCCTGACGAACAAGGTCAGGGTCCCCTTCGACTGCGACGACCTGACGTACTACCGCAGGCTGCGCGCGTCCAACCCGGCGCCTTATGCGGCGCTGCTGCGGCTTGGTGAGGTAACGGTCTTCAGTTCCTCTCCGGAGCGATTCCTGAAGATCGACGCCGACCGCGCGGTGGAGACAAAGCCCATCAAGGGAACAGCACCACGCAGCACCGATCCTGTCCGCGACGCCCACTTGGCCGCCGAACTCGCGAGCAGCGTGAAGACACGGGCAGAGAACCTCATGATCGTCGATTTACTGCGCAACGATCTGGGCCGCGTCTGCGAAATCGGTAGCGTCAGCGTCCCAAGCTTTATGGCGGTCGAGTCCTACGCCACTGTGCACCAGCTGGTATCCACCGTGAGGGGCGTCCTGCGCCCGGAGATCAGCACAGTGGACTGCGTACGCCATTGCTTTCCCGGCGGATCGATGACCGGCGCGCCGAAACTGCGCACCGTCGAGATCATCGACGGACTCGAGACAGAGGCCCGCGGGATCTATTCGGGCAGCCTCGGCTACCTCGGGTTGACCGGCACGGCCGATCTCAACATCGTGATTCGCACCGCCGTCCGGTTCCGCAACGAGCTGAGCGTCGGTGCCGGCGGGGCAATCGTCCTCGATTCCAGTCCCGCCGGCGAACTCGACGAAATGCTCCTCAAAGCCAAAGCCTCGCTGCGGGCACTGCCGTCGCTCGCCTCACAGAGCACCGGGCGTCCGCTGTGACCGAAGGCCAACGCTGGTGCTGGTCCGAATCCAGCGGCAGGTTCTCCACCGTGCCGCCTGACCTACGAGTGGACGTCATCGACTCCTGGCTGGTCACCGACGGTCGGGTCGTCTCGCTCGAAGCGCATATCGACCGTTTCAGCACGGCCTGCGCCTCCACGTTCTCCGTACCGCAAGAACGCACCACCACTTTTCTACGCGCCGCCCTGCGCCGCATCCCCACCGTCGGCCGTTGGTTCCCCCGGCTGGAGCTCGCCATCGTCGACGACGAGCCGAATTTCCACCTGTGGCTCCGGCCGGCGCCACTTCGGACCTCTACCATCCGGCTCCGGGTGCATCACGGCCCCGACCAGCGGCGGCATCCGTCTGTGAAGGGGCCCGACCTGTGTTGGCTGGCTGGCGTGCGTTCGGCGGCCCAGCGTCAGGGCGCCGACGAAGCGGTCATCCTTTCCGAGGACGGCAGGCTGATTGAGGGGACGACGACCAGCCTGCTTTGGTGGCGTGACGACACCCTGTACGCGCCCGATTCCGACCGCCTGGACCTGCTGCCCAGCGTCACACGAATGACCCTCCTGCGACTCGCGGCCGACTCCCGAATTCGTGTTGCTTACGCGTGTCCCCGGCCATCGGACCTCGCCGGCCTCGAAACGTGGGCGGTCAACGCACTGCACGGTGTTCGACCGGTGCTGGAATGGGTCGGCTCCACGACTGCAGCCGGGCCGGCGCCGCGCGCGCACAGCTGGCAGACACGTCTGGACGCACTGGCGTCCGCCTCAGCGTCAATCGCCTGCTCCTAGGTCAACTCGGCCGTGCAGCCCGACGACCACCATGGTCCGACAATCCCGAACTATCGCATCATCTGGTACCCTCGTAGTCATGCGACTACTGCCCGAACCCGCGCCTGAGTCGCTGACGCTTCCGTCCGTGTTGTACGCACTCGGTGATCCGGTGCGCTTGGAACTGGTACAGCGAGCGCTCGCCAGTCCGGGGCTGACCTGTGCGGTCGAAGGCATGGACGTGCCAAAATCGACGCTGACCAGTCACTGGCGGGTGCTGCGCGAGGCCGGGGTGGTCAGGATGGCCGTCGACGGCCGGTGTCGGCGGATCTGGTTACGCACCGACGAGTTGAACGACCGCTTCCCGGGGTTACTCGATTCGATCTTGCGCCTCAGCGCCGACGAGCCCTCGTTGACCTGGACGCCGAACTGAGGGGACACATGCCCACCGCGGGACGACAGCACTGAGGGGAGCGTCGTGCGCATCGGAGAAATGCCGGAACGATCCGGGGCATGCCCGCTGTCCAGCAGGAACTATGAACCGATCGGCCCGCCGTCGTCGTGCCGGGAGAGTGATTGCCGCTGGCGGTTCAGTGCGGAACCTGTCGAGCAGGTCGCACGAACGAAGCTGTCTCGCCGCATACGCTATAGATACGGCCGCCGTCATTGTCCTACCCGCGCACGCGAGAACCCTTGGAAGCCTGCCCTACAGTCGAGCCAAACAGCCGACCGATACACAAATCGTACATACCGGCTATTAGTAGCAATTGCCGGCGCCGGTGAAGTTGAGCTGGGCAGTGGTAACCCGGCGGCCATATTTGTTGATAACCTTCGTCCGGCTCGCAGACCTTACTCGTTCGAGGTACCTGATTCTAGAGTAACTGGTTCCGCAGCGGCAGACTTGTACTATGCGGAACGAAACACGCACAGTTCAGCCGAACTCGTATCCAATGTGCACTGAAGGTCGATCGTCACCGCGGTGGGCCGCAAGAGGAGGATCCACGGGGCTTGGCAAGCTGACCACAATCTTCGATTAATCGCAAATCGCTTGCCGTGGAGTTCTCGAACCTTCGGACACGTCCGATCGGTTTTGCCGTACGATCTGACGCACGTGCGATCGCGGTACGTCCGGGCTTGTTCATGTTTTCCCTGGGGGGGCAATGAGTTATAGCGGATTCGCGACCACGTACATGCGTGACTATCAGCCGGATTGGCGAGCGGAATCAGAGGTGCGCCGGGCCCGCGGCACGCTGGCCCGTGCCGCACCGCTGGTGCCGGACTCAAATATTCGCGAGTTACATGCCCGGCTGGCGGAACCGGCCTTCCTAGTCCACGCTGGAGATTGCGCCGAAACTTTCCGTGACAACACACAGCGGTCGGTCGCGAAGCGTGTGTCGCTACTGCGCACGACATCCGATGTGATCTCGGCGAAGTGCGGCCGCTCGGTAGTGACCGTCGGACGGATCGCTGGGCAGTACGCGAAGCCTCGATCTGCACCGCTGGAGCGTCGGGCAGGGATCACCATGCCGTCCTACTTCGGCGACGCCGTGAACGACGCGGACTTCTCGTCGGCCAAACGGACCCCCGATCCATGGAATCTGGTTCGCGCATATGAACATTCCGGTAAAACACTCTCCTACTTGGATGGCTCAGGTGTGTTCACCTCACACGAGGCGCTCCTGCTCGACTACGAGGAGCCGCAGACACGCCACAGCGCCGACGACGGCCGACTTTACGACCATTCTGCGCACCTGCTCTGGATCGGCGAGCGCACGCGATCGCCGGCCGGACCCCACATCGCCTTCGCCGCCGAGATAGCCAACCCGATCGCGGTGAAGATCGGGCCGACCGCCACCCTGGCGGAACTGCTGTCCCTACATGCCGTGCTCAATCCGGACAACATCCCGGGCCGGCTGGCCTTCATCTTCCGGATGGGTCGTGAACGGGCATACGACCTCAGCCACGCCCTGCTGACCTGCATTGCCGCCGAGGGTTTAGTGGATCGGGTCCTTTGTGACCCGATGCACGGCAATACCGTCGTCAGCCCGGCAGGCGTGAAAACACGTGTTGTCGCCGAGATCGAAGAGGAATTGCGGGCATTCTTCAGTGCCTGCAACGACACGGGAGTCGTCCCGGGGGGACTACACCTGGAGGTGTGCAGCGACGATGTCAGCGAGTGCGTCGAGACCAACGTCGACGATACCTATCTTGCCACGAATTACTGCAGTGTATGTGATCCTCGACTGAATCCGGAACAGACGTTACATCTTGCCCAGGTGGCGGGCAGCCTCATGGCACCACAGCGACACTTCAGCTCATGGCTTGAAGCGACATCAATTTCTACGGCCCGTGCCGGAACGTGAGCGTCGCTCACCGCGGGATTAATAGATATTGGTATACCAGAAAGGATCGCTCGTGCCAACACAAACTCAATCCAACCGGGCAATAGTGCTCACCATGACCTGCCTGGGGCAGTTCATGGTGCTGCTCGACAGCACCATCGTCGGTGTGGCGCTTCCCGACATGCAGCAGAAATTGCACACCGACTTAGCCGGCCTGCAATGGATTGTCGATGCATATGTGTTGCTGGTCGCTATGCTCTTGCTGTCAGGTGGCGTCTTCGCCGACCGCTTCGGCCGCAAGCGGGTGTTCCTGTTCGGCGTGGTGGTGTTCACCATCGCATCCGTGCTGTGCGCCCTCGCCCCGTCGCTCGGCTGGCTGATCGCCGGACGGGTGTTGCAGGGCATCGGAGCCGCGGCACTGAGCCCCGCTTCGCTGGCCTTGCTCGCCGCCGCTCACCCAATTCCGCAGGAACGAGTCAAAGCGATTGGGCTGTGGGCCGGTCTCAGCGGAATCGGTCTCGCGGCGGGACCACTGGCCGGCGGCATCCTGGTGGACGCTTTCGGCTGGCCCTCCATTTTCCTGGTCAACGTGCCGATCGGCGTGGTACTGGTGCTCGCCGCTCTGCCCTCCCTGCGCGAGTCTCGCAACCCCCACGCAAAGGCCATCGACGTCCCGGGAACGGTGCTGTCCATCCTGGGTGTCGGCGCACTGACCTACGGGCTGATCGAAGGCGGCTCCCGGGGCTGGACCTCGCCGATCATCCTGGGAAGCTTCGCCGCCGCGATCGTGATCCTCGCCGCGTTCATCGCCGTCCAAGGACGCAGTGCGGCGCCGATGCTGCCGCTGCGGCTGTTCCGGCAGCGGTTGTTCGCTGTGTCCAACACGGCCATGGTCGTAGTCGGTTTCGCGCTCATGGGTTCGGTCTTTTTCTTCTCGCAGTTCTTCGTCGCCGTGCAAGGCAGTTCAATTCTGGGTGCCGGATTGAAGACCTTGCCCATTTCGCTCGCCATGGTGATCGTCAGCCCGTATGCGGGTCGACTGGCCGCCAGGCATGGCTTCCGGATCGTGATCACCATAGGCATGGCACTGGCCGGGCTGGGGCTGCTGACGCTGGGTGTCGTGGGTGCGGACACTGCCTACTGGGACGTGGCGTGGCGGTTGGTGATCGCCGGCACCGGTTTCGCATTGACCATGTCGCCGTTGACAGGCGCCGCCATTCAGTCAGTCAACCCGCAAGACGGCGGTCTTGCGTCGGGCATCAGCAGCACCTCCCGACAGATCGGTGCTGTGCTCGGGGTGGCGGTGCTCGGCGCCATCGTCCACACCCAGGAATCCGGCGGGGCGTCCTTCGAGTCCGGTCTCAACAGCGCCTTTATCGCCGCCGGTGTAGTCACCTTAGTCACGGCTGCCTTCACTGGCCTGTGGCTGGTGAAGTCCAAGCCTGCGGAAGTTCCCGTTCCACAGACACAACCGACCGAATGACGACACCGTACTAATAACTCTCTGCTCACACCCGCCTGGTGGGGCGGCGGCCTTGTCACCCCAAGGCCGCCGCCCGAAGGCCCTATGGACCACCCCGGGTTCCTTGGAGGCCGTTGGTTCTGGGAAGGATCAGGGCATGGCAGCAGCTAAGAAGTACCCGGTGGAGTTGCAGGAGCGCGCGGTGGGGATGGTGCGTGAGGAGGAGCGGGAGATCGGGCGGGAGCGTGGGGCGATCGCTCGGGTGGCGGCGCAGCTGGGCCTGAATCCGGAGACGCTGCGGGCCTGGGTGGGTCGGGACGAGCGGGTGGCGGGTTCCTCAGGTGAGCGTGTGGTGGAGTCGGAGTCGGCTAAGGATGCGCGGATCGTGGGTATGGAGCGTGAGCTGCGTGAGCTTCGGCGGGCGAATGAGATTCTGCGGCTGGCGGCGGCTTTTTCGCGAAGGAAGTGGACCTTCGACCACCGCGTTGACGAAGTTTGTTGATGAGTATCGCGACCAGTTCGGGGTGGAAATGATCTGCTCGACGATCGGGTTTGCGGTGTCGACGTACTACGCGGCGAAGAAGCGGGGAGGCGCACCCTCTGATCGTGCGATTCGGGATGGGGAGTTGATTCCATTGGTTCGGGAGGCGTGGGCGAACGAGAAGAAGGGAAATCGTTTGTATGGCTCGAGGAAGGTGTGGAAACAGTTGTGTCGCGACGGTGTGAAGGTGGCGCGGTGCACGGTTGAGCGACTGATGCGCGCCGAGGGTCTGGAGGGGGCGACGGCGCGGCGTCGGCGGCCGCGGACGACGATGCCCGGCGATGAGTCTCGGCGGCCTCGTGACCTGGTGGAGCGTGATTTCCATGCGCCTGCGCCGAACCAGCTGTGGGTCACCGACATCACCTACGTCGAGCTGACTGGTGGCGGGTTCTGTTATGCC
This sequence comes from Amycolatopsis sp. H20-H5, assembly GCF_035828755.1. Taxonomy (NCBI): domain Bacteria; kingdom Bacillati; phylum Actinomycetota; class Actinomycetes; order Pseudonocardiales; family Pseudonocardiaceae; genus Amycolatopsis; species Amycolatopsis sp. H20-H5. The sequence continues at coordinate 10,593 of NZ_JAYMZS010000058.1, forward strand.
GCGTTTGTCATTGATGTGTTCTCTCGTGCGATCGCCGGGTGGCAGGTTCTGGATACCTTGAAAACCGAACTCGCCTTGGCTGCCCTGGAAATGGCGTTATGGGCGCGGAAAGATCGACTCGGTGCGGCATTGGTGCATCACGGCGACCGAGGTGTTCAATACACATCTATTCGTTATGGTCAACGGCTTGTTGATTTTGGAATTGAACGTTCCGTCGGCCGTAAAGGTGATTCCTATGATAACGCATTGGCGGAGTCCGCCAATCCTCTCTACAAGAAAGAGGTAGTTGTCCGTGAAGACTCCTGGAATGATGCGGCGGAGGTCAGGTTAGCGACATCGCGATGGGTTTCTGGTATAGTAATGAGAGGTTGCACTCCTGGTGCGGTGATGTTCCGCCGATGGAGTTCGAGAAAACCTTCTGGGGAGGCGGCCTCGCGCAGCCTCCGGCAGCAGTATGAGACCACAGATGATCAGGTCTCCATCAAAGCCCGGGCGGTCCACTATGACCGAGGGCGATATGACGACACTCTGCTCGATGGAGTGTCATGCCCCTTCCGATCGGAGAGACCGGTGCCGGTACGTGCACGGAAAATCATGATGAACAATAGGAGCACGCGCACAAGCGTGCGTTTCCCGAAAGGTCCCCGTCATGCCAGAGAATCCCGCTCCCAGCTGCATACCGACCACGTCCGGTCAGGTCCGCCCCCCGTACATCGCCCACGGGGTAGACGACGAACTGGTCGTCCACGTCTACGAATACACGCTGACACAAGGACCCGCAACCATATCCCAAGCAGCGGACGTATTGCGGCTACCACCGGACGACGTCAAGCAGGCTATGGGCCTGCTCCGTGACCTGCGACTGCTGCAGTATTCCGAAGCATACGACTGCTTCCAGGCCATGAGTCCGGATGCCGCGCAGAACGAACTGGTCATTCCGCTGCAGCAAGCGGTCAACGACAAGCGACGTGAACTTGCGAGCATCCACGAGCGGTTGAACACTCTTTCGGATATCTTCAGCACCCTGCGCCGATCTCATCAGAACACGGACAAAGTGGTCTCCCTGCTCGACCCGCAACAGGCGTGGCTCCACATGACCGACGTCCTGCACAATTCCTCCTCGGAGGTCCTGGCCATGCAGTCGTTCGACCGCAGGCCGAGCGAGAGTTTCCTGCCGACCGAGTTGCCGATGCCACTGAGCGGGATGCCGATCCGCCTGGTTTGCGCGCACTCGGCCCGTGCCAGCACCATCACCCGAGCCCGCCTGCGCCGGATGACCGACTTGGGTGCTCAGGTCCGCACGTCCAACCACATCTTCGACAACCTGGTTCTGGTCGGCGACGACGTGGCGTTCCTGCCCCATCAGGCATCGGACGAGGACATTCCCAGCGTCATCGCCGTCTACGAGCCAATGATCATTGCCCTGCTGCACAGGCTGTACGAGTACGTCTGGCAGTCCGGCACGGACTTCGCAACCGATGCCGTTTCCTACGGGGAGACCCTGACCGATCTCAAGGCCGGCATCCTCAATCTACTGGCCCGGGGGCTGAAGGACGATGTAGTCGCCCGCCGCGTCGGCGTGTGCTCGAGAACTTTACGCCGCCACATTTCCACCATCATGGACGAGCTGGGCGCCGCCAACCGGTTCCAAGCTGGGGTCGCCGCAGCCAGGGCCGGACTCATCGAGAGCTGACCGATCTCGGGTTCGAGGCGAGCACTGCGAAGCGTGGACGATCGCCGGGGCCGGCGTCAGCGGGCCAAGGCTCGGATGGTTTGCAGCTGTCGGATGGGGTCCGTCGATAGAGTGGCTAGCCGCTGCAGGGTCGTCGGCACTTGCTCGGCGGTCCGGCGCAGATCGATCTCCCAGGTGTGAGCGTGATCTGGGATTTGGTGGCCACTAGGTCATCTTGGGGATGAGTCTTGACTGGGGCTGGGGGACATCGTGGATCCGGCAGGATGGGTGGGAACCCGCCGCCGATGGGGACATCGCCGACAGGTTCCCACCGACGGCCGGCGCGGGGGGCATACGAAAAATCGCCGCGGCGAACCGGGCTCGGCCGTGTTTCAAAGGTCAGGTCCGGTAATCTGTCGTGCTTGTCATCGTGACGACGTCTCGTTGGTCAGGCGCGTGAGCGCTCCGGTCGAGCGATATCCACCCAGAAAGGGCTCTGCACCTCCGGAAGCCTCATGGCAGCGCAGCGATGTCGGATCCGGCTGGGCGTTGACAGCCCCGTAGGCTGAGGTTCCCCCCGGGAACCGGGCACCGGGGTTTGTGCCGCGTGGGCGATGTTGTGACGATAGCTCATGCGGGTTTCGTGGGGTGTTCGGTAGTCGAGTGTCGAATGTAGATGGTCGTGGTTGTAGTAGCCGAGGTAGGCGAATACTGCGCGGCGGGCGTCGTCGCGGGTAGCCCAGACTTGGGTCCCGATCTCGGTTTTAAGGGTGGCGAAGAACGACTCCGCGACGGCGTTGTCGTAGCAGGACCCGACCCGCCCCATTGATGGGCCGGTGCAGCGGTGGTGTCCTGCTTGGTCAGCGACCGACGTCGCCGGCGGCTGAGTCCGGCGATCTGACGTTCGCGCATGATCCGTTCAACGCGTCTGTGGTTGACCACGTGGCCGCGGCGGCGGAGTTCGATGGTGACCCGCGGGCAGCCGTAGCGCTTGCGGTGCTCGGTGTGGACCTGCGCGATCTCGGTGGCTAGTTCCTCCTCGGCCGCGGCGTGCGCGGCTCTGACGACAGGCGCGGCCGCGATCCATTCGTAGAACCCAGGACGGCGCACAGCCAAGACCCCGCACAGCAGTGCGACGCCAAACGCGGCGCGGTGTTCGGAGATAAACCGGTAGCTGCAGGTCAACGACCCATCACCTTGGCGAAATAGGCGGCTGCCTTCCGCAGAATCTCCTTCTCCACCTCCAGTTCCGCCACCCGCTTACGCAGCGTCCGCAACTCATCCTGATCGGCACCGCCCGACGCGGCGGACGGCCAGCTTCTCGGCGGTCGTGACCCAGGCGCGCAAGGTCTCGTGGTTCACGCCCAGGTCGCGGGCGACCTGACGCAGCGGACGATCCGAGGTGCGAACCAACTCGACCGCGTCCTTGCGGAACTGCTCGGGATACTTCGACAAGCGTGGCACCAGGACATCCTTCCCTAGACCACTGTCTGGGCTCAGAGTGTCCGGCCCGAAGGGGGAACCTCAAATGATCGCGCGTGACCTGCTTGAGTATGGCGAGAATAACGTATCTGCATGGATTCACACTACCTCCGAAGACGAATTCTTGCGCATTTGCGGTGTCGCTGACTGGCTGACACTTTACGGGCCTACCACGTCCTCGGGTACAAGCATGACACTGGGCAAGGCATCCGCGCTTGCCTCCGTTTTCATCCGAGAAGGCATTCCTCGTGAACTCGCCAAAAAACGCCGGAAGCCCTTGCCTGCCTTGCACCCACAGGAGCAGCATCAAATCTCAGCAGATGGCCGACCTGACCTGAATCTGCAAATGAAGAAAGGGGCTTTCTACGGAATCACAGAGAAGGCCAAACAGTACTGGACAGGTGGCACGTAGAGTACTGTTTTCGGTATGCCGCCCAATCCCGACCTCTCGCATGATGTCAAGTAGATCTTGCTGCGGGTTTTTTGAGCTCGCCGCAGGGGGGCTCGGGCTACTGCTCCGGTTCTTTCGGTTACAAGAGGCAGGGTTGTCCGGGCCAGGTGACGGCGGCGCGGATTCTGAGCCAGTCTGCTGCGGCAGCGTCGACCTGTTTCCAGTTTTTCGATGCGGAACCGAGTTTGCCGGGCGCCATGAATGGTTCGGGCGCCGATGTGCAGTACGAGGTGGCGAAAGGTGCCGATTTCGGCGCGGGCCAGTGTGCAGACAGGCGGTGTTCTCGACGAACACACGCCAGGGCAGGTTCCGCAGCCCGCTGGCTTTGGCCTCCCGAATACAGTCTTCCGCACGAGCGTGCCGACGATGGTTGAGCTCCGCCCAGCGCTCTGTCCAGGGATGACGCCGTGAGAAAGTCGGGGATGATCGCATCGCGGTTCAGGCGTGTCCTGTCATGTCAGCGCCGATATCTACGAACAGCGACGCGATCACTATGAATTCACCAGGTCACCGCGGGGACGCCTTGACAACATTTACCCAAGCAACATTGTCACACCCGTCCGGTAGACGAGGGAATACGATGTCGCCACTGGCATTGGGGGTAGCGGCTGCTAGCTTAGCTGCACATCTGCCATCTGCCCTGGCCAGAAGCAGCACGAATGTGTGCCCGTCGTCCGCGGACGTCGTCGACCCGACTTGCGGGTCTTGAACCATCCACCGGCCGCCGGTGACAGTCAATGGAGCACTGCTGATCAAGTAGTACTGATCGTCGTTCGCATGATCGAACAACCACAGCTTCCGATCATCACTGCCGCCTGCGGTCCCTTCAAGAAGAACGCCAGATTTGCCAACCACTTTCTGTCCGGCTGTAGGAGATTCGATAACGACCTGAGTTGCTGATGGCGGCGGCGCCGTTATTGATACCCCGGACGACGACGGTGTCGGCGGGGCAATTGCGGTCGAGGTGAAAGGTGACTCCTTAGGATTCTCGGCATCAGGCAGCCACATGATGCCGGCGAGCATTACGAGACCACCAAGTAGGGTAAGCACAGTCCCTTCCCCGCCATGCAGTTCGATGGGGCCAATGCGTGCAGCCATGAGAGTGTCATCTCTCTTTTCCCTGACGCTGCGCACGAGGACGGCGATACCTGCGGCCACCATTATGGATCCGACGACGATCACAATTACTTGTAGGGACAACGGCCAACCTTCCGTGTCGCAAAAGGTAGAGACGTTCAGTAGTCGCGCGAGTGGCCTACCCTGTTACGTTGCTCGAGGATGCCCTCTGGACCAGTCAGCATCTCGGACGATGCCCGGGAAGCGGGCCTACACAAGCAGCGAGATCGTCTCCGTCGGCAGCGAGGGCCACCCTGCCTCTCTCGTCCTATCCGACACCCTCGAGTCGCTCTGAGACTGCGGCCTGCCGCCGCTGACAACGACACTACGGAGTGAACTCGGGAGAACCCACCATGCCCCAACGACGAAGCGCTCACGCTGAGAAGTATGGAAATTCGAGCGTCGCCCAGCTACGAACCGCCTCCGACTCCGCCGACTTCAGGTCCTCTCAGAGGTGACCCCGCCGGTGCGGCCGACACCACCCGCACCGAGGCGGGGGCCGTTCGCTGATGATGTCGTCGACGACTTTGCTGCAGGAGCAGTACGCGGAAGTGCTGCTGCGTTTCCGGCGGCGCGCGCTGCCGCTCACCGCCGCCATCGAGGAACTCACCCGGCTCGCCCGCCGTCCGCGAATGCTCGACGACAGCGAACCGCAGAGTCTACTGTCGCGGATCGACCACGCTCACCGCGATGGAACGCTCAAGACCCGCACCGCTGGACCGTGGACCGGCAGGACAGGCCATCGCGGAACGATTCGGTGTCGGCAAGGTCAAACTGCGCAACGTCCGCGACGCCTACTACACGCTCCCTCTCGGACTCCCACCCTTCAACGCCGACGAGCCCCTCCCAGCACCCCTGCCGATCATTACGACACCGGCGAAGATGGGCTGAGCAGCTCCGCGTGACGGACGAGCTCGACGAGCCGCGGAACACCGGTGTCCCCGCCTACCGTTACGGCCATGGCCACCACCGCGGCACCCGGGGAACCTCCGCGGTGACCATTTGGGACTGGACTCCGACGAGTCCGGGCTCCGTTGCCGACACAGTGCCTGGCACCACGCGACACCACCCACAGTCAGGATCGGTGAAACATCATTTTGACCTGCGCCTAGTACTGCCGCAAACGTGCACGACTGCATCCACTGCTTGTTTCCACCGCCGACTACACGTCACCGAATCGTGACACCACATCAGCCACTGGCGATCGTGTCGATTTGTCCAGCGCCTTCATCCGTTCATCATGTTCGTAGGCGCGTCTCTTGGTCTGCTCGCGGTGACGCAGGCAGTCTGGGAGGCAAGTGACAACCAAAACGAAAACAAACGCCAGCACGATGACCAGCGGAGACACGCCGGCTAAGGCCGTGCCCGCGGCAGTGACAACGCCGGCCAAGGCGCCACCCTGGCCGGCCGAGCCAGAAAGCTTACCCACGGCACCCCCTTCCATCGCGCGGAGTGCATGACCGCCCCGCGTCGTGCCGCACCGCTTCGTCGGCGTCGGGCTCAGTGCTAAGCTTCTCGCGTTCACTAACACGAGTCAACAATTAATTTCCCTCGACGGAGGCTCAGAGACATGCTCGACACTGCCCGGCTCTGCCACGACCTCCGCGAGCTCGTCACGATCCTGGCGACTGACCTGCATGAACAGCTTCTGGAAGATCCCGATGCCACCGCTCGCCTTGACTCAGAACAGCAGCGCCTCATCAAAGCCGGACGCTCGGCCGCATCGACGGAAGCAACACGAGACGGCCAGATAGCCCAGATCGCCGTGGCCTGGGTGCTCGGCACCGTGTTCGTCCGTTTCTCCGAAGACAACACGCTGATAGACACAGCCTTCATCGGCGGACCGCGGCAACATGCAGACGCCGACACCTGGTTCCAGAACGATCCCCAGCGCAACGATCGCGACTGGCTCATCGCCGCGTTCGACTACCTGTCCGACAGCCACTCCTCCATGGCCGAGCTGTTCAGTCGGCAGCACAACCCACTCTGGCAGGCTATGCCCTCACCAGCCGCAGCGACGACGTTGCTGGACTTCTGGCGGCAACGCACTGTCGACGGCGATTACGTCCACAACCTGACTGACACAACCCTGGACACTCGGTTCCTCTCCACGCTCTACCAAGAGCTGTCCAAGCAGGAGTCGAGGACATACGCCCTTGTTCCGACACCAAGTTTCGTGGCGGACCACATCGTCGACCTAGCCTTGACACCCGTCCTCAACGAGGGCGGCCTACGTGACCTACGCATCATCGACCCCGCCTGCGGATCTGGCACCTTTCTCATGAGCGCGTTCGACCACCTGGTTGAGCGGTGGACGGAGGAAGCACCGGAACTCCCCGCCGGACAGCGCGTCGGGTTGACCCTCGCCGCAATCCACGGAGTAGACCTCTGTCCGTACGCAGCAACCGTGACTCGATTTCGCCTGCTCGTCGCCGCCCTGCATGCCGCCGGCTACCCGACGTTCAAGGCTGCCAACGGCGCCGATTGGCGGCTCTCCATCGCCGTGGGCGACTCGCTCTTAGGCGCTTCAGATGACGCTCCCTCGACCGAGGACCTAGGCGACTACCCGTTACTCATGGAGCCTGGGCGTTACGACGTTGTCGTGGGGAATCCGCCTTACACGACGGTGAAGGATCGGCAACTTGCACACAAGTACCGACAGCGCTACGACGCCTGCACAGGCGCATACACGCTGGTAGTGCCCTTCAGCCAGCTGTACTTCAGGCTCGCGCGCCCAGCAGGCGAATCCGCTAAGGCCGGCCACGTGAGCCTGTTGGCAGCGAACTCCTTCATGAAGCGGCAGTTCGGACGGAAGCTGATCGAAGACTTCTACACGAACGCTGCGACGTTGACGCACATCATCGACACATCCGGTGCATATATCCCCGGCCACGGCACGCCCACCGTCATTCTGGCCGGACGGAATCGACCAGCGGCCGCCAAGGATCCAGTACTGACTGTCCACGGCATTCAGGGTGAGCCCGCAGTACCCGCCTGCCCGGCTGATGGTCTGGTGTGGCGATCGATCGTCGAAGCCTCCCGCCGTCCGGGCTACACGAGCCGATGGACACAGTCGCTTCTTCTGGAGCAGGACACTTTCTGGAAATTCCCGTGGAATCTCGGCGGCAGTGGCATAGCAGAACTGGTCGAGATGATGACGGCTGACAATCCCACGCTGAACGACGCCGTAGCACGGATCGGCTACTTCGCGAGCACCGGGTCGGACGACATCTTCACTGCACCACCGGGCGCGTTTCACCGTCACGGTACCGAAGAAGGCCCCGAGATCGTCGAGGTGATCACCGGCTCCGAAGTGCGCGACTGGGCAGCGATCCCCCGGGCCGAGGCGTTCTTTCCCCGAAATGAGCAGCTGAAGCCCGTCGACTTGGAAAAATACCCCGGTCATGCACGACGTCTGTGGCCGTACCGCACTGTGCTCGAAAGTCGAGCGAACTTCTCAGGTGATTCCTACCTAGACTCTGGCCGGGTTTGGTACGACTGGCATCAAGTGAGCGGCTTCCCACGGACACACCCACTTCGGATCGTGTTCTCCTGGGTCGCCACTCACAACCACTTCGCCCTGGTGCGTGGTCGAGTAGCGCCGTTGACCTCGGCTCCCGTCATCGAGTTCGCCAACAAGCTTTCGGAGGAAGACGTCGTCCAGCTCGCTGCGACGCTCAACACCTCAGCGGCGTGCTTCTGGCTGAAGCAGCACAGCCAAAGCAAAGGCCGCCCGCGGGTGGATCAAACCGGCACCGGCGAACCGTGGACAGAAATCTACGAGTTCACCCCAGGTCAGCTTCGTAACTTGCCGTTACCTCGGCGACTCCCGAAGTGGCGAGCTGTCGAACTCGACCTCTTGACTCAAACACGTGACGCCCTGCTGCCGGAACGGATCGCGCCGACACGCGATGCATTGGCCTCGGCTCGCCAACAGTGGGAGCTGACTCGAGCAAAGATGATCGCTGTTCAAGAGGAGCTCGACTGGGAGGTATACGGCGAGTACGGCTTGCCGGATACGAGCGACCTGGTGTCACTGGACAGCGTCCCACCCCTCCAGGTCGGCGAACGCGCCTTCGAGATCGCCCTGGCAAGACGAATCACCGCTGGTGAAACCAGCAGCACCTGGTTCACCTCACACGGGACCATTCCCGTGACCACCGTGCCGAAGCACTGGCCAGCCGCCTACATGAGGCTGGTGGAACGACGGATCATGGCGATTGAACAGCGAGCGGATCTCAACACCCTCGAACGGCCAGAATTCAAGCGACGTTGGGCCGCCGAGACGTGGGACAAACTACAGCGCAACGCGCTCCGCAACTGGCTGCTCAACCGCTGCGAAGCCCCGGATCTCTGGTTCGAGGAAGGACAGCCTCGGCCGCGGACCCTCGGCCAGGTCGCCACCCGCCTAGCACACGATCCGGCTACGACCGAGGCGATGGCGGTATACGCGCCCGGAACTCCATTAGCAGAAGTTGTACATAGCTTGCTCGGCAGTGATCAAGTCCCCTGCGCAGCGGCCCTACGGTACCGGGACTCCGGGCTCCGGAAGCGTGCTGACTGGGAGCGGACCTGGATCGCCCAGCGCGCGCAAGATCATGCCCAATCTACTGGCCGCGACCAGCACGCGACAGGCGCGCACGACTCCAATCCCGTCCCTCCCAAGTTCACCGCCGCCGACTTCCTCAAAGTCGACTACTGGCGGCATCGCGGAAAGTTTGATGTTCACAACGAACGCTTCATCTCCTACCCTGCCTCCCACTCCGAGACTTCTTTCGGCTGGGCGGGCTGGGACCACGCGCAACAGGCTGCGGCGCTACGAACACTGATAACAGCAGTTGAAAACACCTCACTCAGCGGTCGCTCAGAACTCATACCCCTTCTGGCGGGATTCAATGAGCTACTTCCCTGGCTAGCCCAGTGGCACAGCGATGACACGCCGAAGTGGACCTCGTTCCTCGATGGAGAACTCGAACGGCACGGCCTCTCCAAAGATGATCTGATCAACTGGCGTCCTCCGAAGCCGCGCCGAGGACGGCCACCCAAAGCAGAATAGTGACCAGACGATCAAGCCATGCGATCCGGCCACGACATCAAGGGCAGTAACGGCATCAGCAGCGGCCATGTCAAGTTTCGGGGTAAAGTCACCGACCAGCGTGCGACAGGAGGCTGGACGGGCAAGACCGAGCCCGACAACACGGCGGCATACACCACTGGACCAGTGATGGGGTTCACTAACATCGCGCTGTCGACCACGTAGTAAACGATGGACCGCCCCGGCTTTGATGGAGACCTGATCATCTGTGGTCTCATGCTGCTGCCGAAGACTGCGCGAGGCCGCCTCCCCAGAAGGCTCCCTCGAACTCCATCGGCGGAACATCGCCACACCAGGAGTGCAACCTTTGATTATTGTACCAGAAAACCCATCTCGATGTCGCTAATGTGACCTCCGCTGCATCCATCCAGGAATCTTCACGCACTATTACCTCTTTCTTGTAGAGAGCGTTGACAGACTCCGCCAGCGCGTTATCATAGGAATCACCTTTACGACCGACGGAACGTTCTATCCCGGCCTCAATAAGTCGCTGACCATAGCGGATAGATGTGTATTGAACGCCCCTGTCGCCGTGATGCACCAGCGCTGCACTGAGCCCATCCTTCCGCGCCCATAACGCCATTTCCAAGGCATCCAAGGCGAGTTCAGTCTTCAAGGTGTCCAGAACCTGCCAGCCGACGATCGCGCGAGAGAACACATCAATGACGAACGCGGCGTAGCAGAACCCGCCACCAGCCAGTTCCACATAGGTGATGTCGGTGACCCACAACTGGTTCGGAGCAGGTGCCCGGAAATCACGTTCCACCAGGTCACGCGGCCGACGAGACTCATCACCAGGCATCGTCGTCCGCGGCCGACGGCGCCGCGCCATAGCCCCCTCCAAGCCCTCCGCGCGCATCAGCCGCTCCACCGTGCACCGCGCCACCTTCACACCGTCACGGCACAGCTGCTTCCACACCTTCTTCGCGCCATACAAACAATTTCCCTTCTTCTCGTTCGCCCACGCCTCGTGAATCAACGGAATAAGCTCACCATCCCGAATCTCGCGATCAGATAACACCCCTTCACGCCTTTTCGCCGCGTAGTACGTCGATACCGGAAACTCGATCACCGAGCAGATCGGTTCTACCCCGAACTGATCGCGATACTCATCGACAAACTTCATCAGCGTGGCGGTCGAAGGTCCACTTCCCTCGCGAAAAAAGCTGCCGCCAGCCGCAGAATCTCATTCGCCCGCCGAAGCTCCCGCACCTCACGCTCCATCTCCGCGATCCGCGCATCCTTATCCGACTCCGGCACTACCACGCGCTCACCCGACCAACCCGCCAACCGCTCGTCCCGACGCACCCAATGCCGCAGCGTCTCCGGATTCAAACCCAGCTGAGCCGCCACCCGAGCTATCGCACCACGCCCCCGCCCGAGCTCCTGCTCCAAGTCACGCACCATCCCTACCGCGCGTTCCTGCAGCTCCACCGGGTACTTCCTCGCTCCTGCCATGCCCTCAATCCTTCCCAGAACCAACAGCCTCCATCAAACCCGGGGTGGTCCGCTCAGCTGTCCACTTGTGCTTGTGCGTCTGGTTCAGCCACAGTTCGTCTGTTGCACGGTCCCGGTGGCTGCCTCTCAGGTCGAGGCGTTTGACAGGCCGACTGCTGGTTACATGCATGAGGATGCATGTGTAGCTCCACGGTTTGTCCGGACTCAGCCGCATCAGGAAGTCGAATGGGTGCCCGAGGTTGTGCCCTCCGATGCGCGCGCGGCCCTCGATCTTGCTAGGTACTCCGTTGCTTTTGATGTTCTTCGGGAACCAGCGCAACCCCTGGTCGAGCTCCGCGCCTACCGTCCCGCTCAGGATGGAGGAAGCCAGTGCGTCGGTTAGATCAGCCATGACACCCCCCTCGCGCTTCACTGAACATGTCCAGTGAATGTCGCACTGAACCTACGGACTGTTACCGCGAGATATCCGATCGTGATGGCGAGTAGGCAGATCGCGGCCTAGCGTGCCGTTAATCTGCCCTGAATGTCCCGCCAGCGAACAATCGAGGAGGGTCCTGTGGACCTGTCCGCGCTGAAAAACGACCAAGTTCACGCAGTGGCCGCGCACCTGGTGGTGGCCGAGGCCATCACCCGAACCCGTCGGCCCGCCGACGTGAAACGGGAGGAGCGCCGATACCGACTGCGCCTGAACGGAAAGCTGGCGCAGGTGATCTCCCGCAGGACCGGGGAGTGGCAGATCACCGACGCCACCCGGCCGTTGTTACATGACACCGAGCTGCTAGTGCTGGTGGACTTCATCCCGACGGCACCCGAATTCTACGTGGCTCCCGCCGACTGGTTCCTCGTCGACGTCAAGCAGCGCACCACAGCGTGCATACAGCCGACGTGGCGCAATGGCTTGAGTGTTGGGATCTGCTGCTGAGCCCACCTCGTGACGGGGAAGTGTCCGCCCATCGCCCTCCAGGACCGAGTGGTCATGGAGGGCGATGACGCGATGCGGTCCACTGGCAATGGTTCGGAAGTTCCCTCTGCTTGCCAAATCGGCGCTCGATCGTCCTGGCCTGCGCGACAATCAACGCGAGCGACATCTCATCCAGACCCGGCACAACCTAAGATCACCACAGAAACGTTGCTACGTCACGCATCCCGCAACACCGGCGCGTCGGCACCTGAACAGTTACGATCGATGCAACATTCGCATGGATCAAGAACGACGATGGAGTTGTGACACTCGTGACCGCCATTCCGGCCAAGAGGTAAAGGTAAAACGACATGCTGCAAGATAACGACGTGGTATCACTTAAGCACGGCATCCCGGCCCAAGAATCGGCCCCCTTGCCAGGCGTCGAAGCGGTCGACCTGAACGCTGGCGCGATCGGCGCGATCGTCGCGGTCTACGACACAGGCACCTCCGAACCTGAGTATGAAGTCGAGTTCGTCCGCGACGATGGCTCAACCCTCGCGTTGATTACCGTGAAGGAATCCGCCATCGAACGTGTTGAGGGATAGCTGGCGGATGCGCTATACTCCAGCCGCGTTATCTGCGCCGAAGGCGCCGCTGTCGTTTGCATCCGGACTCCCGGCGCGTGGGATCGGCCGCATCTGCCGCTTGGTCAACGTAGTGGTATTTTGCAGCACTCATCTGACCCCTAGCAAGGCAGAAAATGGCGCCCAACCGAACCGCTGGATGCAAACCACGGCCATCGCAGACCGCTATCGCTATCGCAACCGCCTCGGCCGATACGGCATCGTCATCATCGGAGAAGACTTCAACGTCGGCGTATTCTCGGTAGACTTGGACCGGGTCGAAGGTCCGACAAGTGGCGTGGTCGGCGGTGCCGTCCGCGGTCAGTGTCGCCAGGGCTTCCGTGATCCGCTGTTGGCTCACGGTGGTGTAGTAGCGCTCGACGGCGTGTTCCGCGACGGCGACGTTCGCGTATGGAGCTGGGCAGGTGCCTTGTTGTCGGTTGCGGCAGAAGAAATAGGTGCATTCGTCGCAGGGGCGGGTGACGGTGTGCTGGATGATCAGCCGTCCGCTGTTGCCTGCTTGGTGGCAGTGTCAGCAGTACAGGGTGCCTTTGAGGTAGTGGTGGTGTACTCGTCGTCGCTCTCCGGAGGTGGCGTGGGCGTCGAGGATGGCTTGGACGCGGTCGAACAGATGCGGGTCGACGAAGCGGCTTGTGCCGACCGGGGAGTTCTTCGCCGTGGTAGGTGATGTAGCCGAGGTAGTAGCGGTCGCGCAGCATCCGGGCCAGCTTGCTGATCGACACCTGTTGGGCTGGGTACCTGGCGGTGGGGCGGGTGCGCAGACCTCGGTGGTAGAGCCGCTCGGACAGTTGGTCGAGGGTGATGTTGCCGGCGGCGAACAGTTCAAAACCGAGCTGGACCAGAGGCGCGCGTTCCGGGTCGACGATGATGGAGCGGATGTCACGGCCGCCGGTGCGGTGAATGTGGTTGAGGTAGCCGAGCCTGGCACGGCCGATCGTGCCGCCATTACGGGCCTTCTGCCCCATCTTGTAGGCGATGTCGGCGCCGGACTCGCGGGATTGGTACTCGTTGAACGTGGCAAGGATGCCGTGCATCAGTTGGCCGACTGGCGTGTTGTCGACCGACTCGGTGGCGGAGATCAGCGTGACGCCGCGCTGCCGCAGGTCGGCCATGACGAGAGCGTCGTCAACCCGGTTACGGGCCAGCCGGGACAGCTTGTAGACGATCACATGGTCGATGTCGTCGGTGTCGCGGATGCGGGTCAGCATGCGCTGGAACGCGGCACACTTGGACATCTCCAGTGCTGACCGTCGTGGTTCGACGTACTCCTCCACGATCGTCAAGCCGAGCTGCTCGGCCTTACGACGGCATGCCTCGCGCTGCGCAGGGATCGATATCCCTTCCTGGTCGTAAATCCCGCTCGACCTGCCGTGTCGACGAGACCCGGAGATAGATCACCGCCTGGCCGTCCGATGGCGCTTCGCCGAGCAAACGGGTCGTTGGCAGCAGGGTACGAGGACGCAACGATAGTGGTCATGGCGGCGAGTCGAGCGACGCTGAGCGTCGACCGCGACTCCACACGTCCGTCGAACGGCTAGAGATCGTCGCCGTTACCGCATCGTCGTCGGCCGCCAGATCGGCTTCGCCACCCTCGTCGCCGACGGGCTGCCTGCCCGCACCGGCGGCTTCACCTTGCTGGCCGTCGTCCTCGGCGCGCTCCGCGTCGGCCTGGGTTTCCCGCTCACCGATCCGATCATCGGCCTGGGGTAGCACCGTGGCCAGTTCGTCCTGCGCGATGCCGCCAGTGAGGTCTCCCGGCGGCTGATGGACGCCGTCGACTCCACCGTTGTCGACCTCGCCGAAACGCACCGCCGCGGCTGTCGTAGGCGCCTCTGCTCGCCCAGAGGCCAAAGCGTCAACCATCTGCTGAGATCTCACACATCAAGCCTTGGGCTTGCTTGAGCCGGGTGCGGGGAAAGCTCGCACGCCCGGTTCTGAGGGGCCGGGGCGAAGCAATGCGTTCCGGCTACCCGACAGACGTGGAAGCGCAGCCGCTGCGCGATCAAGGCCGGTCGATCTCAGCCATCGCTCGACATCTCGGACGTGACCGCAGGACCGTCCGCCGATACCTGTCCGGTGAACAGGAGCCGGGCAAGCGCAAACCCGCAGGTCCGGACCCGTTCGACCCCTTCGTGGCCTACTGCCGGACCCGGCTCGCCGACGACCCGCATCTGTGGACTTCGACGAGCTCGCCGACCTAGGCTGCCCGCGGCGGCTATTCGACCTTCACCTGCGGGCTGCGCGCCACACCTCATCGACCCTGCCCGTCAGAACGGGTCATCCCCACTCTCCCCAACGATTGAGATGGCGACGCACGCCGCGATCGTGGCAGCGTGAGGGTAGGCGCTCTCGGCCCTCATGAGGGTTCGTCCTTCCGCGCGGCGTCGTGCATTGACACTCCTAGGGACCGGCCGCCGTCGACGGTGAGTACGCTCCCAGTGATGTAAGAGGCTTGATCGCTCATCAGAAAGCCGACCGCGTCGGCGATTTCCTCAGTGCGGCCGAATCTCGCGAGCGGGATGAGTCCTAGCATTCGGTCGGCGGCGGCGGGCGAGGACAGGATGTGGGCGGTCGCGCTGTCGGTGGGGACAAAGCCGGGAGCGACAGCGTTCACTCGGATGCCGTGTTCGCCCCATTCCCGGCCGACGGATTTGGTGAAGGCGAGCATGCCGGCTTTGGCCGCGGCGGAGTGCGCGACCCCGGGGGCTCCGGTCCACGCGTAAGTGGTGATGATGTTGCACATGGCGCCTGGTCGACCGTCGGCGATGAGTCGGCGGGCTACCGCCGTCGAGAAGTTGAACGTTCCGTAGAGTGAAATCTCCACCACCGCGCGGAAGCCGTTGAGCGACATGTCGGCGGTGCGAGCGGTGAAGTTTCCGGCGGCGTTGTTCACGACACCGTCGACCTGAGGGAGGTTCTCGACCAGGTCATTCACTGCGTCGGCGTCGCGCACGTCCAACGACGCTGTTCGGCAGGTCAGGCCGTCGGCGGCGAGACTGAGCTCGGCTGCGGTGAGCCGGTCGGTGCTCCGGCCCACGAGAACGACCTCGTTGCCGTCGACGGCGAGCCTGCGGGCGATCTGCAACCCGATGCCCGCAGATCCGCCGGTGACGATGAGTGTTTTCACCGGGCCGATCCGATGCGCTGATCGATCCAGCCGTCCACAAAGGATCCGAGCGCCTTCGTGCGCCGGGAGTAGCGTTGGAGCGGAAACTCCATAGTAAAGCCGATCGCGCCGAAGATCAGGTGTCCGTGCAGCATGACGTCCCACGTGCTGGAGGCGGCATGAGCCAGGGCGGGGAGACCATGCGCGCCCTCCCTGGCGGACAGGACCAGCGCGTCGGCGGTGGTCGCCGCGTCGGCGAGCCTCTGCTGCACCGCGTCGACGTGGGCCAGTGTGGCGCCGAAGATTTCGCGACTGCGCGCGTGCTCGGTCGCGAAGTCGACGACGAAACTGGCCAGCCCGGCGAAATAGCCGACTGTCGCGGCTTCCCAGGCGGTCAAGCGCTTGTCGCCGTCGGTGAGGGTACCTTCGTCCTCGGTTGCGTCCATCGAGTGCACTCCGAGCGAGTCGGCGAACACGACTGGGGTGGAGGAGAGTACCGCGGCCACGCGGTAGCCGCCGGGATTCCCGAGCGCGATCAGTTGGTTCGGCTGGGCGTACATCGCCAACCCTCCGACGAGGGGGCTACCGCCCAATACCTGGACGATGTCATACACGGTCGTGGCCGCCCGGCCGAGCTCGACGGCCGCGGTGGCGAGGAAGGGCAGCGTGTCCTCATCGCCGGAGGTCAGATCGTGCCCCCCGAGGTGACGGAGACCGGCTGAGAGGCTTGCCGATCGGTCGTCGACGTGGCTG
This sequence comes from Amycolatopsis sp. H20-H5, assembly GCF_035828755.1. NCBI lineage: Bacteria > Bacillati > Actinomycetota > Actinomycetes > Pseudonocardiales > Pseudonocardiaceae > Amycolatopsis > Amycolatopsis sp. H20-H5. The sequence goes on from NZ_JAYMZS010000058.1 coordinate 27,274, forward strand.
CCGGGTCGCCACTCGTCAGCGCCCGCGACGTCAGTGGCGAGCCGGCGCACGGAACGGGCGAAGTCGTCGAGTTCAGTTGACACGGATACCTCCGGAATCGGCGGCCAGGCGCAGCTCGGCCACGACCTCCGCGGTGTGCTCACCGAGCTGGGGCGCCGCCATCGGTGCTGGGCCCGGCACCCCGTTGATCTTGAACAGGGAGCCGAGCAGGTCCACCGTCCCGCCTTGAGTTTGGACAACCCGCCGGACGAGACCGTTGGCGCGGACCTGCTCATCGTCGAAGAGTTGCCGATTCAGCCGCACGTCCCCGGCGGGGACACTCGCTTCGGCAAGGCGGGCCACCCAGTGGTTGACAGGATGCTCGCCGAAGAGCTCGGCGAAGCGGTGTGGCATGGCCGCGCGGGCGGCGTGTTCCTGGTCAGACTTCGGGGGGGCCTGCGGATTGCCGACCCACGGGTCCGCCAGCCCCAGCAGATCGAGCACCCGCTGGCGTTGCGCGGTCGTGAGGCAGGCCAGCGCGAAGAACCCATCCGAAGCTTCGTAACAGCGGTAGTACGGCTCGAGCACGTCAAGGCCGGCGATGTCGGTGGCGATCTGCTTGAGATCCGCGCCCGTGACCACGGGGGTCTGCGAGCCGTCAACGGAGGTATCGCCCTCGGTCCGGACGAAGAGCTGGACCTGGGTGGCCAGCGCCGCGCCGAGGAGTGACACCTCGAAGTGTGGGCGCTCGCCTCCGGCGCGCGAGGCCAGGCCTGCGGTGACGCTGATGCAGGCCAGCAGCCCGGCGGTGATGTCGGAGTAAGGAATGCCACCGCTGCGGCGGGGGGTGGTGTCCTCGGCTCGGGCGTCGGCCATCAGCAGGCCGGAATACGCTTGCGCGATGAGGTCGTAACCCACACGTCCGGCGTGGGGTCCGTCGCTGCCGAACGCCGAGACCACCGCGACGACCGCCTGGGGATTACTCGCGCGCACCGCAGCGTCGTCGAGCCCGAATTGGACGGCTCGCATGGGGGGCATGTTGTGCACGACAGCATCCGCAGAGGCGAGAAGGTCGCGGGACAGTGCGCGTCCCTCGTCCGTCTTGAGGTCGCAGACCACCGAGCGTTTGTTGCGGTTGAGGGCGTAGAACCGGCGGCTCTCCGCTCCACCGAGAGGCTCGTAATGCCGGTACGCGTCACCGGCCGGCGATTCCACCTTCACCACGTCGGCGCCGAGGTCAGCCAGCAACATGGTGGCGAGCGGGCCGGCCACGAATTGGGAGTAATCAAGAACCCGGTAGCCGGCCAGCGGCAACGAGGAGTCGGTCATGGGTGAGGTGTCCTCTCGGGTGTTCACCGGGGAAGGCCGAGGCCCTGCTGAGCGATGACCTTGCGTTGGATGTCGCAGGATCCGCCGGCGAGGGTCATGGACACCGAGGACCGGTGGAACGCCGCGAGGCGGCCCGCGGCCCGAACGGCCGGGCCCCGCTCGACGAGAGCCTGTGGTCCGAGAATCTCCACGATGAGCGCGGCTGCTTTCTGCATGGCCAGGGAGACCGACAGCTTGCACATGGACGAGACACGGGAGACCCGGTCGCCGTTGGCGATCAGCCGGGTGGCTTCGTGACCGAGGCGCCGGCAGGCCTCGAGCTCACCGCGCAGGGCCAGCAGGGAGCGTCGATGAGTTCGCTCCGCGACCTCATCGAGCTGGTCGAGGACCCAGAGGGCTACCCCCACCTTTTCGCTGGTGACCCGTTCGAAATCCAAGGAACCCATGAGCACCGTCCAGCCGCCGTTGACCTCGCCGAGGATGTTGTCGGCGCTGACGTCGACGTCGGAGAGCAGTACCTCGCCGAAGGTGCCGCCGCCCAGCGTGTGATGCACGTCGACGTGCACGCCGGGTGCGTGCATGTCCAGGAGCATCACGGAGAGGCCCTTGTGACGGGGGAGAGCGGGGTCGGTGCGCACGGCCAGGTACATCCAGTCCGCGATCTCAGCGCTGGAGGTCCAGATCTTGTGGCCGTTGACTACCCATTGATCGCCCTGCTTGACCGCTCGTGTCCGCAGAGACGCAAGGTCGGACCCAGCTTCGGGCTCCGAGAAGCCCTGGCAGAACATAATTCGCCCTGCGGTGGCGTCGGGGATGAATCGGGCGATCAGGTCGGGCGTGCCGAATTTCATGATCGTGTTGCCGATGGTCTTGACGGACAGCAGATAACCGCACAGGGGAAGCCAGTGGTATCCCAGCCGTTCCTCTATCTTGACGACGTCGACGGGATCCATCTCCCGGCCGCCGAGGTCACGGGGCCAGCCGAGGCCGATGATGCCTGCCGCACCCATCCGCTCGTAGGCAAAGCGCGAATCCGAGTCGGCGGGGGAACCGTTGTGGAGGTTCTCCCCTCGCTCGTCGAGTTCCTTGCCCAATGCGAATGCCCAGGCATCGACTTCGGAGGCCACGTCGGTCAACCGGCCTGCGGTGTCACTCATCGAGCTCAACTCCAGGGGGTACGGGATGAGGCCCGGCCAGCAGCGCCGACTCGATAGCGTGGGCACGGCCGGGCTGCAGGCGGGCGGTCGGGACGGCGACCGACAGTGCGAGCTGCACGTCGTCGCCGCGTCGGGGGACCGCCACGGCGAAGCCGGCGAGACCGACTTCGAACTCCTCGATCGAACGGGAGAAGCCGGTTCTACGGATGGTGTCGAGCTCCTCGCGTAGTTCCGGCCAGTAGCGGATGGTCTTGTCCGTTTGCCGCTCGTAGGGGCCGCGACCAAGACGATCAAGCACGATGGGATCGTCGAGCTGGGCGAGCAGGCACTTACCCACGGCGGTGCAGTGGGCCTGGGCACGTGAGCCGACCTGAGTCTGCACCCCGAGGCGACTGGTGCCTGGTGCCGTGTCGAGGTACAGCGCATGGGTGTCGTCGAGCATGGCGAGGTTGATGTCTTCGTCGAACTGCTCGTTCAGCGCGCGCATCCATTCCCGCGCGTCGCCGGTGGTGTCCTGGTGAATCGCGCCCGTCAAACGCCGGATTTCGGGGCCGAGCCGAAGCCGGCGAGATCCTGGATCCAACTCCAGGAAACCGGTCTCGACCAGCGCGCGGCACAAGCGGCCCACCGTGGGTAAGGGAAGCTCCAGCACCTCCGCGATCTGGGTCTGCGTCAGAACCGGCCGCTCGGGGGCGAAGCGTCGCAGGATCTGCAATCCACGCACGAGAGTACGAGATTCACCAGATGAAATAGTCTTTCGCACAGCGACAACTATGACCAGCCGGAAACGGGATGTCAAGCATCCCTGCTGGCCGCCGAAAGTGCTACTTTTCCTCCTGGTACTGGTTGTAGCCACCACCTGGCAGCGCCACCGCCCCATCCACGATTACTTTCACCCTATGAAACTCCATGATGCCTATTGACTGTTTCGGATCTCCACGCCTAGCCTCGATGCCTCAGCGCAGAGATCTCGGGTCGGCGCGTCTGGACATGCGTGGCTCAGCTTCGCGAGCGAGTTCCGGACGTGAAAGGAGTGAGATGGACTATTCCGAATATTGGTCGTACTACCACGACGATCTGATCTCCCAGTTCGGCCAGCACCTCGCCGTCGTCCTCGTCGCGACGCTCTTGGGCGCCATAATCGGGACCACCGCGGGAATCGCGGTGTACCGAGCGCCCCGTGCGAGCGAAGTGGTGCTCAAGGCCTGCGGCGTGTTCCTCACCGTGCCGTCGCTCGCTTTGTACGTGCTGCTGCTGGGAGTCTTGGGTCTCGGATGGCCGCCAGTGCTGACCGCCCTCACGTTGTACTCGCTGCTGCCGATCGTGCAGAACACCATCGTGGGCTTGCGCGGGGTCGACGCGACCACGGTCGAGGCCGCCGCCGGGATCGGAATGGGCCGGGGCTGGCGTCTGGCGCGGGTGGAGTTCCCCATGGCATGGCCGGTCATCCTCGCCGGGATTCGCGTCGGCGCCCTGCTGCTCGTCAGTACAGCGGCGATTGGTGCGATCGTGCGGGGGCCAGGGCTCGGTAACGCGATCTACAACGGACTCAACCGCATCGGCACGCCCTCAGCGCTCTACTCAGCTCTGACCGGCATGGCCGGCGTCGTCATTGTGGGCCTGTTGCTGAACGGCGCCTTCTTCGTTCTCGCCAAACTCACGATCTCCAGGGGTCTCCGTGACTGACGCCTTCATCAAGCTCGAGAAACTGACCAAGGTCTTCCCCGGGCACACCGAGCCTGCCGTCGACGAGCTCGACCTGTGCGTGCGCGAGGGCGAGATCGTCATGCTCGTCGGGCCGTCGGGCTGCGGGAAGACCACGACGATGAAGATGATCAACCGGCTGGTGGAGCCCACATCGGGGCGCATCGTGATCGACGGGCAGGACGTGACCGGGGTGAACCCGGATGAACTTCGCCGGCGGATCGGGTACGTCATCCAACAGGGCGGCCTGTTCCCGCACCTGCGGGTGCGGGACAACGTGGCGGCCGTGCTGCGGTTGCTCGGGTGGCCGAAGGCCAGGATCGACCCGCGGGTGGACGAGATGCTCGAACTGGTCGGCTTGGATCCCTCGGTGTATCGCGACCGCTACCCGAAACATCTCTCCGGAGGGCAGCGGCAGCGGGTCGGGGTCGCGCGGGCCTTGGCCGCGGATCCGCCGATCATGCTGATGGACGAGCCGTTCGGGGCTGTGGACCCGATCGCCCGCGAGCACCTGCAGAATGAATTCCTTCGCCTCCAACAGGAGATCCGCAAGACGATCGTCTTCGTCACCCACGACATCACCGAGGCTGTCAAGATGGGCGACCGCATCGCTATCGTGCGCGACAAGTCGGCGGTGGCACAGTTCGACGTCCCGGCACGCGTGCTCGCGAGCCCGGCCGACGAGTTCGTTCGCGACTTCCTGGGTAACAACGCCGAACTGCGCGCGCTGTCGCTGCTCGAAGTCTCGGCTCATCAGTTTTCCCCGTTCCCCCACGTCTCGATGGAGCCCGGGACCACGCAGGGCGACACCGCGCACCGCGGACCGGCCACAGTCGTCCTCGAAGACGGCCGGCCGGTGGGATGGTTGATAGCCGACGAGGGACCCGGGCGTTTCCTGCCGGTGTGCCCGTTGTCGCTGGGTCCCCAAACCATGTTGTCCGACGCGCTCAACCAGATGGTTACCGAGGGAACTCCTGCGGCGCTGCTCACCGACGCGGCAGGGCAGTTCGCGGGTTGCGTGGAGTTCACCGCGGTACAGCGCGCGGTCGCTGGCACCTCGGCCGGCGCAGCCATGGACGAGCGGCCGAGTGAACGGGAGGTGGCCGGTGCCGACGGTCACGCCTGACGCTACTCAGGTCATCACCCTGGTATTGCCGCACCGTGATCGGCGACGTCTGGGGGTGCGGGCGGTCCTGACGACCCCGATGGTTCTGCTAGCCGGGATGATCGCGCTCTACCTGTGGGTGCACGGGCGCCAGTTGGACATTGTCGAGCAACGAAGCCTCACCCGAGCCAATCTGCTCGAGGCGCTCCAGCAGCATCTGGTACTCGTCGGCGTGTCGACAGCCGTCGTTGTCCTCATCGCGGTCCCGTTGGGAATTCTTCTCTCACGCCCCGGGGCTCGCCGGATCGCGCCGATCGTCAACGCGGTCACGGTGGCGGCGCAGTCGCTCCCGAGCTTCGGTCTCATTGTGCTGTTCGCGATCACGCTGGGTCTCGGCCCGCGTTACGCGATATACGCGCTCATCATCAGTGCTCTGCTTCCGGTGTTGAGCAACACCGTAACCGGGCTGCAGCAGATCGATCCCGAGCTGAAGGAGGCCGCCTCAGGCATCGGCATGACGCGCGGTCAGGTGCTGCTGCGCGTCGAGCTGCCGCTCGCGGTACCCATCATCCTTGCCGGGATGCGTACCGCGATCGTGTGGAACGTCGGTACCGCGACGGTAGCGGCCTTCGCCGGCGGCGGAGGCCTCGGCTCGGTGATCACCGTCGGGCTCATCCAGAACCGCGATGTCGTCACCATTGTCGGTGCCACGCTGACGGCGGTGCTGGCTCTCTTCCTGGACCACGTGGCCCGGGTTGTCCAGGAACTCCTGACTCCTCAGGGACTCTGAGTTTCCCACGTGCTTAGTTGTGTGTTTCCGGCAGTGAAAGGATCATCATGAAAGTTCGGACTACGTGGCGCACCACCGGTCTGATGGTCACGCTCGTGGCCTCGGTCGTGGCGCTGGCCGGCTGCGGCGGCGCCGGCAGCGCCGGCGGCGCGGCGTCCGCAGGCTCGGTCGCGTCCATGGTTGATCTGCACGGGGTCACCATCTCCGTGGGATCCAAGGAGTACACCGAACAGAAGGTCCTGGGCAGCGTCCTGGTCGAGTCCCTGCGCGCCGCCGGCGCGACAGTGACCGACAAGACCGGGCTGTCCGGTACCAAGCTGGCCCGCGCGGCACTGGACTCCGGTCAGATCGACCTGTACTACGAGTACACCGGCACGGCCTGGCTGACGATCCTCGGCAAGACGCAACCGATCAACGACCCGCGCGCGCTGCTCGACGCGGTCCGCACAGCCGACAGGGCGAACAATATCGACTGGTTCGCGGTCGCCCCGCTCAACGACACCTACGCAATCGGAGCTACCGCCGATGCCGCGAAGAGCACCGGCGTCACCACCTTGTCCCAGTACGCCGAGCTCGCCACGAAGGATCCGGCCGCTGCCAAGATCTGTTCCAGCGCGGAGTTCGTGACCCGTGAGGACGGACTACCGGGCCTGGAGAAGCATTACGGCTTCACCCTGCCACAGTCGTCCATCTTCCCAGCGGAGAGCACGGTGGTCTTCGAAGCCGCGGCCCAGGGTGAGTGCAAATTCCTCAAACTCGACAGCACCGACGCCCGAATCGTGCAGAAGGGCATTGTCGTGCTACGCGACGACAAGGCGTTCTTCCCCGTCTACAACCCCGCGGTCAGCATGCGTCACGGAACCTACGCTGCCCACACAGCGCAGTACGACAAGCTTTTCGGCGCGATCAGCATGTTGCTGACCCAGGACGCGATCCTTGAGCTCAATGGCGCGGTGGAGCTCAAGGGCCTGCCGGTAGACAAGGTCGTGCATGACTTTCTGCTGAAGAACAAGATCATCTGACGTGTCGTTGCAAGGGCTGGACCTGGCGGCCTTGCCCTCCCCAAGCTAAGGACGTAACCCTGTGGCTCAGATGACCGGCGGTGAGGTGCTCGCGCGCAGCCTGGCCGCACACGGCACCGACACCGTGTTTGGCATTCCCGGTAACCACAACCTCAGCATCTACCAGCACCTGCGGGGAAACAACATCCGTCACGTGCTAGCGCGGCACGAGCAGGGCTGTGGCTACGCGGCGGACGGCTACGCCCGGGTGTCCGGCCGAGCGGGCGTCGCGCTGGTCACCGCGGGCCCCGCTGTGCTCAACGCGCTCGCCGCCCTCGGACAGGCTTACGCCGATTCGATTCCCTTACTGCTGGTCTCACCCGGCATGCCGCTACGCCACCCTTCTAGCGGTAACGGGCATCTCCACGAAACGAAAGACCAACACGCCGCCGTCGACGCGGTCGTGTCGTCAAGCACCCGGGTCACTTCGGTGGCCGAGATCAGCGACGCCGTGAGCCACGCCTTCGCCGACATGACAGCAGGACGCCCGCGGCCCGTGTACCTCGAGGTGCCGATCGACGTCCTCGACGAAACCGCGGATGTCGCGGTCGGGCGACCGGTCCCGCTGGTGAAGCGGACCGCCCCGCCCGACGAACTCGCGCGAGCCGCAGCCCTGCTCGCTGAGTCGGCCCGCCCTGGCATTGTGGTCGGCGGCGGGGCACGCTTCGCCGCGCCGGAGGTGCGCCGGCTCGCGGAGCGGCTGGGGGCTGCCGTGGTGAGCACCACCAACGGTAAGGGCACGCTGCCCGAGGACCACCCGCTGTCCCTGGGCGCAGGGGCGCACCTCCCTGCTGTCGCCCAGTGGGCTCGCAGCCGGGACGTGCTCGTCGCTGTCGGCACCGACCTGGGTTCGTCAGACCTGTGGAACGGTCCCTGGCAGCTCGACGGAGCGCTGGTGCGGATCGATATCGACCCCCGGCAGATCGTGGTCAACGCGCGCCCTGACGTGGCACTGGTCAGCGACGCGGCACCCGCTCTCGGTTCCCTGCTGGGATTGCTCGGCGAGGGCGCCGCCGGTGCGGCCAGTGGACTGGACGCCGCGGACTGGGCCACGCGCATCCGCCTCGAAGCCGCAGCGGAAGGTGCACTCTGGCACGGCGAAATTCGCGCGATGAGCGACGTGTTGGCCCCTGATGCCATCGTCGCCGCCGACTCGGCCGCAGTCTGCTATTACGGGCTGCGGGCCAACCTGCCGCTCTACGCGCCGGGATCGTTTCTGTACCCGACGGGCTACGGCACCCTGGGGTACGGGTTGCCGGCCGCCATTGGAGCCAAGATCGCGGCCCCCGACCGGCAGGTCGTGGCCGTGCTCGGAGACGGTGGCGTCATGTTCACCATTGCCGAACTGGCCGCGGCCGCCGCGGAAGGATTGGCGATCCCCGTGATCGTCGTGGACAACGGCGGGTACGGCCAGATTCGGCACAACATGCGGCGCCGGGGCTACGACCCGCTCGCGGTGGACATCCCCTCCCCGGACTTCGCGGCACTCGGGCGTGCGATGGGATGTCATGGCGTCTCGATCGAAAGTCCCGCTCATCTGGGCGAGGAGCTGGCGAAAGCCCTGGTGGCAGACCGGCCGACGGTACTGCACGTCCTGGAAGGAGATACGTCCGCATGAACCGACCTCAATGGACACGAGAGCGTACCTACATCGGTGGCGCATGGGTAGAGACTCGGGGCGACATCTGTGAGGTCGAGGACCCGGCGACCGAGAAGGTCATCGGGCGGGTTCGACAGGCCACACAGGCCGACGCCACGCAGGCCGTTGACGCCGCCAGGGCCGCCGCGCCCGCGTGGGGCTCGACCACCCCCGCATACCGGATCGCTGCCCTGCGTGCGTTGTCCACGGCGCTGCGCGAACGCGGCGACCTGCTGGTGGACACCCTGGTGGGCGAGGTCGGCACGCCGGTGAGCCTGGCCCGGTCCTCTCACTTAGGCCAAGCGCTGACGGTGCTGGACAGCTACGCCGAACTCCTCGAGACCTTCGCCTTCGAGGACTACCTGGCCAATACCCGGGTGCTGCGGGAATCAGCCGGCGTCGTCGCGGCGATCACACCGTGGAACTATCCGCTCTACCAGCTGATCGCCAAGGTCGCGCCGGCCCTCGCCGCCGGCTGCCCCGTCGTGGTCAAGCCGGCGGAGCTCACACCACTGTCCGCGTTCATCGTCGCCGACGCGGCCGAGGCGATCGGGCTCCCACCCGGCGTGTTCAATCTCGTTCCGGGACCTGGCGGGGAGGTGGGCGAGGTGCTGGCCACCCACCCCGGCGTGGACGTCGTGTCGTTCACCGGGTCCACCCGCGTGGGCCGCCGTGTCGCCGCACTGGCCGCCGACACCGTGAAGCGCGTGTGCCTGGAACTGGGCGGCAAATCAGCGAGCCTGATGCTGCCCGGCGCAGACGTGGAGCGGGCGGTATCGGCCACCGTCGCGAACGTGATGGTCAACAGCGGCCAAACCTGCGCGGCTTGGACGCGGCTGCTCGTGCCCCGCTCCGAGCTCGACCAGTCGCTTGCAGTGGCCGAGGCGGCCGCGAGCAGGCAGGTCGTGGGAGACCCGCGACACGAGGCTACCGAACTGGGCCCGGTCATCTCCGCCGCGCAGCGCCGCTCGGTGCTCAACTACATCGAGCAGGCCGTGGCCGAGGGCGCCACCCTTGTCGAGGGCGGGACCGAACGCCCTCGCGGGCTGACCGTGGGCCACTACGTCCGCCCCACCGTTCTCACCGGGGTATCCCCACAGTCGCGCATCGCCCAGGAGGAGGTATTCGGCCCGGTACTTGTCGTGCTGCCATATGAGGACGTCGGCGACGCGGTCGACCTCGCCAACGCGACGCCCTACGGCCTGGCGGGCAGCGTCTGGGGACCTGACGATGAGCGGGCCTTCAGTGTCGCCCGGCGGTTGCGCACCGGCCGGGTCGATGTGAACGGGGCGGCCTGGAATCCCTCTGCGCCGTTCGGCGGATACAAGCAGTCCGGCAACGGCCGTGAACTGGGTAGCTGGGGAATCGAGGAGTTCCTCGAGACCAAGGCCGTCCAGATGCCGTACGCGGCGAGCGGCTCGCGGTGACCCAGACAGCGCCCCGATGGGCAGCCACGATGGCCGACCAGCTCTTCCCGGAATTTCCATGGAACCGGCTCGCCCCCCTGTGGGCAACCGCGCGCGAGCACGCCGCTGGCCCGATCGATCTGTCGATTGGAGCCCCGGTGGACCCGACGCCCCGCCCGGTGCGCGAGGCGTTGATCCGCGCGGTCGACGCCCCCGGCTACCCGTCCACCGAGGGATCGTCGGCGTTGCGCGACGCGGTGGTGGACTACCTCGCGCGCCGAGGGCACGTCCGGTGTCTCGACGCCGACATGGTGCTGCCCACGATCGGCTCGAAGGAAGCCATCGCGCAGCTGCCGGCGTTCCTCGGTTTCGGCTCCGATGATGTCATCGCGATCCCGGACCTGGGCTACCCGACCTACGAGATCGGTGCGCTGTCGGTCGGGGCGACACTTACTCGCTACGTCGATCCCCTGCGGGTGAACACCGAAGGCCTGGCGGCGCTGTGGGTGAACTCGCCGGGTAACCCAGAAGGGCGGATTCTCGACGCCGCAGAGCTGGAGCTGCTGGTATCCCGAGCCCGCGCCACCGGCACACTGCTGATCAGCGACGAATGCTATCTCGAATTCGGTTGGGACCGCCCAACTATCTCGATCATGCACCCCGACGTCTGTGGCAACGACCCCACCGGCCTGCTGATCATCAACTCGCTGTCGAAGCGATCGAACCTCGCCGGCTATCGCGCCGCGTTCCTGGCGGGCGACCCCACGCTGGTATCGCGCCTGCTGGAGTACCGCAAGCACATGGGCCAGATGGTGCCGTTGCCGGTTCAGGCCGCCATGACAGCCGCGTTGAACGACGATGATCACGTGACGACGCAACGGGAACGCTACCTTCGGCGTCGGCACATACTGAAATCCGCGGTCGAGGAGGCGGGTTTCATCGTGGATCATTCCGAAGGGGGGCTGTACCTCTGGGTCCGCCGCGACGGCGAGGACTGCTGGCAGCTGGCGTCCTGGTTCGCCCGGCGCGGCGTCATCTGCGTCCCGGGAGAGATCTATGGAGTCTCCGGCCGCAACCACGTACGCCTCACGATCACCACCACGGACCAGAATGTCTCCACCGCTGCGGATCGGATCAGCTCGCCTCTGCGGACGGTGCATGACGATGCTGTTGGGGGCGTGGCATCGCCCGCAAGGAACGCGAAGTACGCGCACTCAACCGACGGAGACGTGCGCGATGGCGCCAACTGAGCGTGCCGCGCCGCCACTGACCAGCATTGTGGTGACCCCTGTCACGACGCCGATGCTGTCGGGGAAGTACAGCCTGACCATGCTGAGCAGCAGCACGTTTGCCACGGCGATCGCCCGCCGGCAACGGTAGTCGCGCCGAACCCTGCGGCGATGGCGAGCAGGACCAGGCAGCCCAGCAATACGCGGCGGAGACCGAACCGCCGGGCCAAAGGTGCCGCGGCCGGGGCCAGTAAGCCGAGGCAGAGTAGCGGGGCGCTGGTCAGCATGCCCGCGGCTGTGGTGGACAACCCGGTGTCGCCCTGGATCTCCTTGGACGCAAGCGAAGGCTGGAGATCGAGTCCGGGTACTGGCGGCTGCTGGCCGCCGGAGTGGGCACGGTCGAGGCGTGCTGATTTCGATCGATCCGGACGCGACCGCTGATCCGGCTGCCTGGTAGAAGGCCGCGCTCCGGCCGGATTGTGCTCTCGATCAGTCCATCGCGCTGTTCTTGGTTGACTACGGCTGGCGTGCTTGAACAAGCTATCCCTCAGGCAACACATGCGGTACCGGGAGCGTGACGAAATTGCAGACCGCGACGACGCGATTGCGGCGCTACGCGAGCTGGCGGTGCTGATCGACGAGCGTGACGAGCAACTCCCTGATTTTACGGCAACCTGTCGCTGATGCTGCGCACTCGCTATCGCGTAACTGGAGTGCCTGCCGACCTCGACAACGCGATCGGGTTCTGTCGCTACGCCACCACCCTGCGATCTGCGGACCCGGCCGTACTCATGTCGGGCCTGGCGATCTCGCTGCGACACCGTTTCGCGTGTCACCGGCCAGGCGAGGAGAACATCCTGTTCAAGATCGACGCCGCGTCGGCCGGGAGCTCGGGCGCGATGGTCCAGGACGTGGTGTACCCGCCGGCAGGCGGGGTGGAGGTGCCGCTGGACCTGGCGAAGGAGTTCGAGTCGAAGGGGCGACGTACCAGCAGTCCCTCCAGCGGAGCTTCAAGGCCTTCTACACCAGGCACTACCGGGCCGGGCTGATCCAGATCCTGGAGGCCCTGGAGGTCCGGTCAAACAACACCGTCCGTCGGCCGGTGATGGAGGCGCTGGAGCTGATCAAGAGGTACAAGGCCGACGAGCACCTTGTACTACGCCCGCGGAGAGCACGTCCCGGGTCGACGCGGTCATTCCTCTCGACCTGGCCGACCCTCTATCCGCGCGGCAGGCCGTAGTCGCGTGCTCAGCACCGCCAAGATGAGGAACCCGGCAGCCAGCAGGAGCCAGCCGGATGTGCCGGCGGCGACGGCTATGGTGGCGATCGGCGGCCCGACGACCGTCGCTACACCGAAGCCGAGGCTGAACGTCGCGAGGTGCGTCACATTGCCATCGCGCGGCAGCCGGGTGAGCACCACCGCCATGGTGCCCGAGGTAGTTACGATCTCGGAGATCGTGAACAGCAGCGCCACCGCGAGCAGCACGGCGACCGCCCCGGTCGCCGTGACGGGCCAAGCCAGCGCCGGGATGAGGGCAGTCGCGACTGCCGCCAGCAGCGCGCCGACGACGACAAGACCCCGTGCCCGCGCGTATCGTTCGCTGCCGCGGCTCACCGCGATCTGTAGCAGTACCACCAAGATGGTGTTCACGACCTGAATGAGGCCGACGCTCCACGGCGGTGCGTGCGTGCGCTGCACGATCCACAGCGGCAGCCCAACCTGCAGCAGCAGCGACGGGATTGACAGGAACGCGTAGATCACCGTGATGGAGGCGAACTTCGGGTCGCGCAGCGCGGCGAGCTGCGGGACCGGCTGGCCCCTTTGCTTCCCGCCCGGCAGCCCCCACGACAGGATCCCGCAGATAGTCACGGACGCCGCGGCGAGCACGAGCACCCACCGGAACGCCGAGACGTCGAGGCTCAACACGACCGAAGCCGGAATGGCGCCGGCACCAATTCCCGCGTTGCGCCACGCCTGAAGGCGGGCAAGTGCCTGCACTTCAGTAGAGTCTGGCTCCTCACCGCGGTGGCCGGAGCCGAGCCCGACCGACTGGATCACTGGGTTCACGCCCCGGTTCAGCAGCCCCGACAGCCCGGCAGCGACCATTGCGCCGACGAAGTCGCCGACCGCTGCCAGCCCGAGGAAGGACAGAGCGCGCAGCACGAACAGGACGCGCAGCGCATCCCGGTTGCCGACTCGAGTGGCGAAGCGGCCGATCGGCAGCGCACCGATGATCGACGTGGCGCCGGCGACAGCCAGCACCGCGCCCGTACGCACGTCGCCGAGCGCGATCGCGCGGCCGAGGAACACCGGCACGAGCGTGAGATAGATGCCGAGGGCGAAGGCGTCGCCGAAGCAGATGAGGTAGATCCGCTTGGGGGGGCCCGCGAGGGCGGCCTCGGCTGGCGGGTTTCGGGTGTCTTCAGTCATCGCCCGTGCTTCCAGCGGGAGCCGGGAAGTCGGTGAGTATGAGGGAATGGGCGCGCAGCACGGTGTCGGACGCGACGGTGACCGGCCCCAGCACCGAAGTCCCGACCCCGATCCGCACGCGGTCGCCGATGCGAGGGTGGCGGCGGCCCTGGCTGCTCGTCGGGTCCCACCAGCCGCGTGAGCCGAGCGTGACGTGCTGGTAGATCGTCACGTCGTCCCCGACCACGGCGGTGTCGCCGATGACCACGGCGGCGCCGTGGTCGATGAATAAGCGGCGGCCGATCGTGGCGCCCGGTCGCACCTCCACGCCGGTGATGATCCGGGCAAGGGTGCTGAGCAGCACCGCGGACAACGGCTTTCCGCCGGTGTGCCAACGGTGCGCGACGCGGTGTACAGCGAGCGCCCACCACGGCAGGTGCAGCAACGCCTGCGCGCGGCCCGGGCAGGACGGGTCGTACGCGACGACGGCGTCGAGGTCCTCCAGCCATTGCTCGTGCAGCTTCGGCGGGCGGGGGCCACCGCATGCCGAAGCCGCGGTGGGGTGTGGACGGGGCGCGGCCGTGGTGGTCATCGCGAAGCTACCATCCCGGCCCTGGCCGGGAACCAGAGCAGCTCCCCGACCAGTGTCTCCATCCGCTCGGCGACCGCGGGGCTTAGTCCGCCGCCCGGGCCGCTGGTCAAGTCGGCGGTTGCCACACCGACCGATGTCGGGGAGGCCCACCCGCCGAGCGCGCGGACCACGGGCCGCAGCGCGTCGGCCGCGGCGACCGTGCCCGTGGCTGTAGTGCCGTGCGCGAGCAGACCGACTGGGCGGCCTGCGAACCCTTCGTCGTCGAGCTGGTCGAGCGCGTTCTTGAGCAGCCCGCTGAACGAGCCGTGGTGCACGGGAGTGGCGAGGACGATCGCCTCGGTGCTGCTGACCCGGCGGCGGATCGCCTCGGTCTGGCTCCCGGGCGCGGGGGGCTCGGTGTAGGCGGAGACATCGTGCAACTCGCGGTACTCGACGGCGAAGTCGACGTATTCGAAGTCGCGGCCGGCCGAGCGGATGCGATGGCCCAGCTCTTCGAGGGCGCGCCGCGTGCCGGAGGTGGCGGAGGCGCTACCCAGCAGTCCAAGGATCATGTTTTCGGCTCCTCGAAACGGATGGTGAGGTAGTTTTGGGCGAGATCGATGCGGTGGCGCACCCCGGCCGGGGATCCGCGGCGAAGACGTACCGGCTCATCCCGGTGCCGGGCCAGGACGTCCTCGGCAGGATGGCACCTTTCCTGGTGACCGCCGCACCTCGGTCGGCGCCGCGACAGCGCTCACGGGCACGGCAGAGACGATGAAATCGGTGATCGGCTCAGCGGTCGCCGCCTTCGGGGTAGAAGCGGCCGAACGACCCCGGCCACCCGGTCTCGGTAGGCGGAGTAGCCGATCTCAGAGGGCGTCCGGAAACTGATGTCATGGCGTCCAGTTTGGCGCCCAGGGCCGCGTTGACTGACGGGGACTTTCACACGGTCTGTTCTGGTGAAGGGGACTTTTGCAAGGTTGAGTCGAGGGAAAGGTCCCTTCGGTCGCTACCCCAGGTTTGCCGCGTGCCCTGATGGGAGCCTTCACGGCGTTTAACGCTGTCATGGTGGCCTTCAGGGGCACGCATGTAACGGTCGTGGCGGTATGAAACGGGCGAATGGGTAGATTTTCCGTCCTTTGTGGAGGGTAGACGGCTTCGAAGGCCAGGCGCCCGAGGCTTCGAGCGGCGGCTGCTGCGACAGTTCTCAGACGCCTTCTCAGGCGTGCGCGTCATCCCACTCCTCCACAGTTCCCCTGGCGGCCACGACGGCCACCACGTCACCGCCGCGGCGGGCCGCTAGTTCGGCTGCGACGAGCCAGGCCGCGGCGCCACTGCTGCACGCGGCGAGGTCGGTCTGCCGCCGCAGCTCGGTCATCGCGGCGAGCGATTGGGGGTAGGGAACTACGCGGAAGTCGATCTCGTGGTCATCCCCGATCAGCAGCGGCTGCCGAATGCCGTACCCGAGGCCGCCGGTACCGCCCATGCGCTTGGCGGGCGTCGGGGGCGCTTCGTCGCCGTAGGGCGCCTCGGCCGGGAACACGGCCACGGGCTTGACGTCCGGCCACGCCGGACGCAGCGCCCGGGTGACTCCGAGCAGCGTGCCTCCGGTCCCGCACGCCGCCACCACGGCGGTGGGCGCGGCGCCAGCGGCGGCCAAGCCGCGCGCGATCTCGGCACCCGTCCGCTCCTCGTGCATCGCTGCCGCGACGGGCGCGCAGTGCTGCAGCAGGAACGTGCGGTCCTCGGCCTCGGCGATCCGCGCGGCTGCCTCCATCGCGCCCAGGAACCCGGAGCCCGGCGCCGCGACCGTGACGTCCGCGCCCAGCGAACGCGCGCGTTCGTGACCGGAAACCGCGCTGCCGTGGGGGAAAACCAGATGCAGATCGAGACCGAGCTCAGCGCAGTACTCCGCGAGCGCCAGCCCCATCCCGCCGCCGGTGTACTCGACGAGACGCAGCCCGGCCGGGTCGCCCTCGCACGCGGCGACCGCGTTGCACAGCAGCGCGTATGCCGTGCGCGCCTTGACCGTGCCGGTGGTGTTGGTCCCCTCGACCTTCAGCCAGACCCGGCCGCGGCCGGCGGCCACCGGGACCAGTGGCGTCCCGCCGAGTCCGAGCTGCAACCGCCTCAGCTCCGGCAGCCGGGTCAGCGCGCGGGCCTCGATGCTCGAGAAGTGCGGCTGGGATAGCGACTTCTCAGCGTTGACGGCGATCGCTTCGGTGATCAGTTCGTAGCCGGCGAGCGGGGTGGTCATACTTGCCTCCCGGTCTGCTCGGTGGCTTCGACAAGGCGAAAACCCATGGCGTAGAGGTCCCTCGGGAAGCGGCCGTGGCGCCGTCGGGTGCGGGTCAGGTCGCCGAAGCGCGTGAACCCGCCGCCACGCGCGATGCGGTAGCCGCCGGTGCGGCGGGCGAGATCGTCGGCAACGTGCTCCGCGCCGGGGTAGGGCCGGTAGTCGTCGGCGACGTACTCCTCGACGTTGCCACCCAGGTCGAGCACACCGTGCGCGCTCGCCCCCGCGGGGAAACAGCCGACCGGAGTGGTGGTGATCGGGCCGTGCTCGATCACGTTGGCGTGCTCGGGTCCCGGTGGCGTGTCGCCCCACGGGTATTCGCGACGTGGCTCGTCGGCGCCGCCGCCGGCCACGAACTCCCACTCGACCTCGCTCGGCAGGCGGAACCGGCGGCCGGTGCGGGCGGAGAGCCACGCGGCGTAGGCCTCGGCCTCCGGTGGTTCGACCGTCCACACGGGATGGTTCGCCGCGTGGGCGGGAAAGGCGCCGAAGCGCCACGAATCCGGTGGCGTGCCTTCGGTTTCCAGCAGGAACAGGCGCCACTCCAGGTGTGTGACCGGGTAGCGCATGATCGCCACGGCGGGTACTTCGCGCTCGTGCGCGGGCAGCTCCTTGCTCAGCCACTCCCGCGTGACCCCGACGTGGGCGTAGCGCCGGGCCGCTTCGTCGACTTCCCCCTCGGTGGCGCCCATCCGGAACCGGCCGCCGGGCACGTGCACCAGTTGGGGGTCGTCGGGCCTGATCCGCGGATCGCCGGTCAGCGCCAGCAGCTGCCCGGCCGCGAGCCGGGCGGCTAGCGGCAGCCGCCGGTCCTCGACCCGCAGCGCCAGTTGGGCCGGGTCTGGCACCAGGTCGCGGACGGCGGCGGCCAGCCCGGCGGGCAGCCGGTCGACGAACGCCGCGGGCAGGCCCATGGCGGGACGGTCGTCGAGTTCGTTGGGGTTGCTCAGGGAGTTGGGGTTGCTCAGGGAAAGGCCCGTCGGGGACGGCATGCGAGTTCTCCTTTCACGTCACGCGGGCAGGCGTCCGGCGCCGAGCCGCAGGTGGTGGTTGGGCCGCCGGGCGAGCTCACCCAGTTCGGGCAGCTCCACGACTTCGACGCCGGCGGCCCGTAGCCGCGCGACACCGTCGCCGCGGGTGAACGTCGGCGGCTCCCGCCACGCGGTCACCACACGGGCGATCCCGGCGTCGAGGATGTGCTGCGCGCAGGAGATCGGGCTCGACGCGCGGTTGCCGCACGGTTCGAGCGAGGTGTAGATCGTGGCGCCGGCCACGCGCGGGTCGTGGCGCACGGAGCGCAGCGCGGCCTCTTCGGCGTGGTCGGCCGGCAGATCGCAGCGGGAGTACCCCGTGGCGATCACCTCGCCCCCGCGTGAGACGACCACGGCACCGACTGAAAACGCCGACGCCGACGGATGGCACCGCTCGGCGAGCGCGCACGCCTCGGCCAGCCACCGCCGGTCCACGGCACCCGCCCGGTAGCGCAACAGCACGTGATCACCCATCGGCCGTGCCTCGACGAGGGTCATGGGGGCGTCCGGACCCTGCGGGAACTGGCCGGACCGCAGGAACGGCTGGGCTTCGTGGTCTCCCACGAGGAACGGCGCCACCACCAGCTGGACCTCGTCGACCAGCCCGGCCGCGAAGAACGAGGTGAGCGTGGTGCTGCCGCCCTCCACCATCAGCCGCACTACCCCGCGGCGCGCGAGGTCACCGAGCACGGCGCGCGGCGTCAGTTCTTCTCCGGGGCTCGTCACTTCGACCGAGGGGCCGAACGCGCCGCGGACCGCACCTGTAGCCCCCGGAGGCATGAGCACGAGCGTGGCCGCGAGCTCGGTGCCGGTGCGGAACACATTCGCCTGTGGGTCGAGCGCTCCGCCGCCGGTCAGCACGACCCGCAGCGGTGACGGCGGGCGGCCCGCCGCGACGCGCGTTCGCCGTCGGACAGCGCTGCGCACGAGCAGCCGTGGATCGTCAGCCCGGACGGTTCCGGCACCGACGAGGATGGCGTCGGCACCGGCCCGGACTTCGTCCACGCGATCCAGGTCGGCGGCGTCGGACAGCAGCAGCCGCTGCGGGGAGGCGTCGTCGAGCCGCCCGTCGAGCGACATCGCGGCGGACACCACGACGTGCGGGCGCACCGTGAGCCCGGCGGTGGTCATGCCGTGGCCGAGCGAGGGGGCGCCATCCCCAGCTCGGTGCTGTGCAGTTCGTGCCCGTACTCGCGTTTGGCCTTGAGGTATTGCGCGTTGGCCGCCGTCAGGTGCACCGAGGTGGTCCGCTCGGCGACGACCTCGATGCCGAGCGAGCGCAGCTGGGCGACCTTGTCCGGGTTGTTCGTCAGCAGTTCGACGCGGTCCGCTCCGAGTGCCTGCAGCATTTGCGCGGCCACGTCGTAACGGCGCTCGTCGGCACCGCGGCCGATCAGCTCGTTCGCGCGGAACGTGTCGATCTGCCGATCCTGCAGGTGGTAGGTGTCGATCTTGTTGTAGAGGCCGATGCCGCGACCCTCCTGGCGCAGGTAGAGCAGGATCCCGCCCTCGGCGGCGAGCTGCTTCATCGCCTCGTCGAGCTGCGGTCCGCAATCGCAGCGCGTCGAGCCGAGCACGTCGCCGGTCACGCACTCACTGTGCACCCGCACCAAGGGCACGGCGGGCAGCGGCCCGATGACGCACGCGAAGTGCTCGCCCTCGTCCGCGAGCCCGCGGAAAGTCGCCAGTTGCGCGGTGCGGCCTTCGGCCCGGTTCATCGCGATCGGCACGCGTTGCCGGATGGTGGCTGTCATGTTCGGTCCTTCCGGGGCTGGGCAGCTCGGTCCTGCGGATCGTGCGGGCCCCGGGCCTGCCGGGGACGGGTGGGCAGGAGGCTCAGCGCACTACGCCGGCCAGCCCCTTGAGCGGTTGTGTCTTCGCCGAGGCGTCGAGCACGGGCAGCGTGTGCACGGTGCCGTCGTAGGAACCGGCCAAGAACTCCCCGCGGCGCTCGCTGTAGGCGAGCGAGGAGATGCCGGTCATGCTCAGCCGCACCTGGACCGGCCACGAGTCGGTGGCGCGGTCGTAGACGGCGGCGAAGCCGTTGTAGCTCGCGGTGGCTACGAACCGCCCGTCGGGCGAGGCGGCGACGCACTTGACCGAGTGGTCGTGCGGGGTCGGCGTGGTGAGGGTGCACTGGCCGACGTCCCAGATGCGCAGCTGCAGATCCCGGCTCACGCTGGCGAAGCGCTGCTCGTCGCCCAGGCCCGTGCACCCGTTGGCAATCTTGCTGTGCCCGTCCGAAACGCGCGCGACGACCTCGAGCGTGCCGGTGGACACCCAGGTGGCGCCCGCGTCGGCGGCCACGGAGAACAGCGTGCCGCCGGACACCGCGACGGCCTTCACCGCGTTGTCGTGCAAGCGCAGCTCGGCGGCGAGCCGGATGCCGTCGCCGTCGGTGGTGAAAACCAGGCCCTCGCCGGTGTAGGTGCCGATCAGCGCGTGCTCCCGGCCGTCGTGCTCGAAGCGGACACCGCAGTTGAGCGGGGAGCGGTGCTGGTGCAGGACGCGACCGGTGCGGGCGTCGAAGACGCGGCCCAGCTGCCCGCCGGTCAGCACCAAGTCGCCCAGCGGCGTCAGGAAGTTCGCCAGGCTGCCGACCTCGCCCACGACCTCGCCGCGCTCGGCGTCGATCACCCGGCCGGCGTCGCCGACCGACAGCACGTGGCCGTCGATCTCGGCCACGGCGTTGACCCCGGGCGTCGCTTCGACCTGCTCGTCGTGCCAGCGTCCTTCGGTGACGTCGTAGGTGCGGTAGCTCGCGCCGAAGGTCGCGAACACCAGCGTCTGCGAATCGAGGAACGCGCACGAGCGGGGCCACACGTCGTCCGGCAGCGTGGCGGTGGCCACCGGCTTGGGCCGGTCGCCAGCGACGTTCCACAATCGCATCGTGCGGTCGTAGCTCAGGCTCACCAGCAGCGGTTCGGCGCTGTCGAGCACCAGGCGTTTGATCCCGGCTTCATGCGCACTCACGGTTTCGCGGCGATCGCCGGCGATCGCGGTGAGCAGGCCGTCGTCGTCCCCGGCGAAGATCCGCCCGTCCGGGGCGACGGCGATGGTGTCGGTCTCGACCCCGGCCATGTCGAGCTCCTCCAGCTGCTCACCGGTCTCCAGCGACCACCGGCGAATCGTGCCGTCGTCGCTGGAGGAGACCAGTTCGTCGCCTTCGGTGTTCCACTGCACGGAGATGACGTCTGCTTCGTGGCCGGTCATCGTGACCACGAGCGCGCCGTCGAAGCCGAACACCCGCACGCGGTGATCACGGCTCGCGGTGGCGACGAGCGGACGGGTCGGGTGGAACACGGCCATCTCGACGTCGTCCTCGTGCCCGGTCAGCACGGCGGCCAGCTTGAGGTCGGGGATCGTCCACAGACGTACCGTGTGGTCACTGGAAGCCGACAGCGCGAGACGTCCGTCCGGGGAGAACGAACAGCTGTTGGCGAGGTGGTCGTGCCAGGCGCGCGAGACAGCACGGCGTTCACGGTGTTCCCATAGAATCACGCGGTTGTCGTACCCCGCAGACAGGACGTAATTGTTCCGGTTCGTCGCGACGCCGCTGATCGGACCGTTATGTCCAGATATAGTCACTAATACCTCCCTGGATCACGAGTTTCCCATAGCTTTTTGATGGCGGTGATGTGGCCGAGTGAATTCGTGCGCTGAGGCGCTTCGAATTCACGGACAGTTTTTTCTGTGGCTAATTCACACTGCGAGCTATTTGTTCAAGTACTCGTTGTGGACCTCGAAGAAGGCGTCCGGAAACTGATGTCATGGCGTCCAGTTTGGCGCCTAGGGCCGCGTTGACTGAAGGGGACTTTTGCGAGGTTGAGTCGAGAGAAGTCCCCTTCAGTCGCCACCCCCAGGCTTGCCATGTGCCCCGATGGGAGCCTTCACGGCGTTTAACGCTGTCATGGTGGCCTTCAGGGCACGCACGAAACGGTCATGGCGGCATGAAAGGTGGACTTTTCGTCCTTGTGGAGGGTAGGCGGCTTCGAAGGCCAGGCGCCCGAGGCTTCGAGCGGCGGCGGCTGCGACAGTTCTCAGACGCGTTCTAAGGGGGTCTAGTAGCCGAGTCCTGATTGGATACGTTGTCGATTATAGACTCCTTCGATTTAGTGCACAATAGATTTCCGGGCTTCCATGCTTGTGGTGAATGTCACGCGGTGGATCCATTTGTTTTTCGACGCGCCAAAGGAGAATTTGGCCATTGCATTGTCCCAGCAGATTCCGATGTGGCCGACGGATTTTCGCATGAGGGAGGTTTTGTAGTGATCGGCCATGGACCAGCCGGTCACCATTTTCGAGTAGCAGTCGATCACCGTGGTGCCGGGCTCGGCGGCGGTCAAGTCCCGGCTCACGAGGTCGGGAATGTGGTGGGGCCGGTCGGCTCGGGAGTGGTCGGCCGCCACGGCCGCGGTTGGCGGGCCACCAGGCCCGGCTCGAGCATCAGCTCCCGGACCAGCTCGTCGGACCCCTGTTCGCCAGAGCGGACGAGCACGGCGTGGCTGCGCCGGTACCCGTAGGTGCCGTAGGTGGCCTGGAAACATTTCGTTGGAGAGAATTTTCCCGCACTGCTCGCAGCGGCATCAGACTTCATTCCCGTCCTCATAGCTGATGGTGACGTTGTCTGCGACGAACCGCATGCGGTACGAGACTTCCTCGGTGGAGTTACCGAGCAGCACGTACTCGGCCACACCGCCACCGACCATACCTACGGGTCGGAAGCGGCCGTCGGGTGCGACCAAGAGCCGGCGCTCCACGATCCACTCGGCCGGAACGGCTTGGTCGTCCACCGCGGTGACCAGGCCGTTCCGGCCGTAGAGGATCGCATGCCCCGCGGCGCGGCCCCGGACCGGGTACGTGGTGGTAGGCGCCTCGCCCAGGGAGAGCCGGACCGCGGCTTCGTGCAGGCTCACGCCGCTGACGGCGGCGACCAATGCCTGCAGGTTGCTCCCACCCGGGCGGCAGGCCACCTCGCTGAAGACCAGGTGGTCGTCGTCCATGGCAAACGCCTCCAGGTGCAGGACGCTGTCCTTGGCGCCGAACGCCCCCGCCACCTGGGCCAGGAGTGTCTCGCACGCGGCGACCAGGCGGGGTTCGTCCACGGTGACGCTCAGCACCGGTAGGCCGCGGGTGAAGGAGAGCGTCGAGGTCAGATAACGGGACGGCACTACGGTGTGCGGCTTGCCTCCCCTGACGATGGCGTCGATGTGCACCATGGGGGCGTCGATGAACTGTTCGGCCTGGTGGTTCGTCAGGTCGAGTGCGGGGTCGTCGTCCAGTGCCCGCAGCTCGTCGGCGGCGGACACGATGTGGATGCCCGCCGAGCCGAATCCCGCGCGCGGCTTGATGACCACAGTTCCGTACGTGGCCAGTAGGTCATGTGCGTCGGCGGCGCGGTCGACCGGCAGCCAGTCGGCCACTGGCAGGCCGGCGCGGCGGGCACTGGCCTTCATGATCGATTTGTCGCGGTAGGGCAGGACCTCCTCCGGCGTCGGCCCGGGAATGCCGAGGCGCTCCCGGAGGGAGGCCATCGGCAGCAGGAGCCCTTCGCTGCACGCGAGAAGGTGGTCGAAGGGGCGTCGCCGGTGCAGGGCTTCGATGAGCGCGTCGAGCATGGTGTGGTCGTTGACGTCGAGACAGAGGACCTCTGCGCACTCGCCGTACCGGGCCTGCCCGCTGAATTCGTTCGGCGTCACCAGGGTGACCCGGTACCGCTCCGGGTCGAGTACTGGTTCTCCGGTCGGCAATCGGTAGAAGTCATAGCCGGCTCGGTCGACGAAAAGGATGTTCTCTCGTTCTGTACTCATTACCGACTCCGTTGGTCTGTCAGGCCCGGAACGCAGCGCACCGCTTTTCTCCAGTGGTGCGCTGCTGTCAGTCCCGTGTGCTGCGGGCGAGGACGAGCAGATAGGCCCAGCCGTGGATGTCCCGTTCGACCCGTCGTGTGGTGGTCACGGCGAATCCGTTCTCGGCGAGTAGGGCGCGTGATTCGTCGGGGGTGAATACGCGGGAAAAGCGGCCGTCCTCCAGAACAAGCAGCGAGCCTTCGGTTTCCTGCTCGGGCTGGGCGAAGAGGCTGACGGCGAACAGGCCACCTGGCCTCAGGCTGCGCCGCAGGGCCCCCAGGTAGTCCGGGTAGTCCTCGGGGAGCTGGTGGTGGAGCGACCCGTTGTCGAGGACCGCGTCGTATTCGGCGTCGGCGGACAGGTCGCGTGCGTCGCCGACGTCGAACCGCACCCTGTCGCCCCATCGCTCGCCGACCCGGTCCCACTCCTCTTGCCGCACCAGGTCCACCGCGGTGACGCGGAGTCCCGCGTCAAGGAGCACCTCGGTGTCCCGGAGGCGGCCCGCGCCGACATCGAGGACGTGGCTGTCCGGTGCGAGACGGCCGGTGAGCAGGCCGACGAGGTGGCGCATGGCAGGCTCACCGGTCCACAGGTCACCGCGGGTCCGGTACGCGGTGTCGAAGGATTCCTTCATGACGGCCAGGTAGTCCTCGCGGGGCATACCGGGGTGTGTCGATTCCATCAGCCTATTCGCTCCCAGATAACGGCCAGGTAGTCCTCGCGGGGCATACCGAGGTGTGTCGATTCCGTCCCAAGATCACTTAACGGAAGCGCCGTTGGGTCAGGACGTGTCCACGCATGACTTGATAGATGCTACGAGTTCAGCGACGTGATCGCGATGAGTACGATGAGCCAGAATGCATATCCTGACGGTTTCACGTCCGTTGATTCTGGTACTGGACAGACAGAAGCGGCCGTTGGCGTTGATGCGTTCAAGCAGTTGCCGCGTAGCCTGGTCGGCGTCTCCGGTATCGGAGCTGACGCGGAATACCACGGTGCTCAACTGGGGTCGCCACGGCAGTTCCAGTAACGGGAACTGACTCAATTCACCATAGACATACTCGGCTAGATCAAGTTTCTCGTCAAGTTCCGCCCGGAAGGCGGTGACGCCATGGAGGTGCAGCGGCAACCACACCCTCAGGCCGCGTACCTCGCGACTGAGTTCCGGGCCTATACTTGAATAGTCGGGCAACCCGTCGCTGGTCAGATAGTCTTGCTGATAACTACCTTTTTCGTTATGAGCCGCGTGGAGTTGGCCGGGATCACGAACCAGCAGAGCTCCGGTGCCGAACGCCAAAAAGAGCGACTTGTGGGGATCAAGAGTGACCGAATCGGCAAGATCCACGCCGGCAAGTCGATTCCGGCCGCGCTCCGTCAGGCGGAACAGGCCACCGTATGCACCGTCGACATGGAACCAAAGATCATGCTCAGCCGCGACAGCAGCGATGTCCGTCAAAGGGTCGATCGCACCAGTGTCGGTGGTGCCTGCGGTACCGACGATGAGGAAGGGCCTGAGACCGGCCTCCTTGTCACGTTTGATCATCGACCGAGCCTGATCGGGGTCCATTGTCAGATCACCGCCGCAGGGGACTTCGCGAATATTCCCCTTCCGGATGCCGGCTAGTCGTGCCGCCTTCACAACCGAGTGGTGGGTGTGACGGGTGACATATGCCGTACCCGCCCCGATATCGGGACCGAGGAGGGTTTCACGTGCGGTGAAGAGAGCTGAGAAGTTCGCCATGGAACCGCCAGTGGTGAGAAAGCCGCCACTGCCGGCCGGTAGACCGCTGACACTCTGAGCCAGCCACCTCACAACGCTCTCTTCCAGTGCGATCAGCCCTGGCGAGGTGAAAGCAACCCCTCCGTACCTGTTGGTGCTGCGAGCATAGAACTCACCCAGCGCTGATGAGAAAAGGCCCCCGCTAGGCACATAGGAGAAATTTCCCGGGCTCCCCTTCTCTTCCGCAGCGAGAGTGGCACGGCTGAGTCGGCCAAGCAGATCGGCCAGCTCACCGGCCTCCTGCGGCGGCGCTGTTAGAAATTCCTCAATGATTCCGCGGAGGTCCGCCCCGGTCGGCATATTTCGAACCGGCCGTTCGGCGACACCCCCGACAACTCCCACGACATGGTCGAGCACCAGCCGACCCATCGCATTCATATCACTTTCCGACGGCTCCAGCGGATACTGCTCCGGCATCCCCACCTCCCTCTTGGCTCATTCACCATTTCGTACGATGGCGCCGACTCGAGTAGATTCTCCGCCCAGCTCCATGGTGTTATTGGCCCCGGCGCGGTCTGGTTGAAGATAAATGCCGACGCCCCCTGCGGCTTTTATGTGTTTCTCAGCAGCTCGGCAGTCACCTTGCCATCCCTTCGCTCGTCTGCCATGGGCGACCAGCGAGCCGCACCGGTCGGGCTTTCGCGAACCATGCTCGCAGTGCGGCTGCGACACCGACACCCCACAAAGATCACGCGGCTGAGGTCGTTCCACTGCCGCGGCGACTAGGGGGGTTAGGGGGCAATGCCACGTAGCCTAAGTTGATCAAGTTGTTGACCTGGCAGTTCTCGAGTGGTGCGGCGTGGTGTGATCGTTTCGGGTCGTGTGGCCGGCACGGTCGCCGATCATGGGCGAGGGTGTGATGGTGC
>NZ_JAYMZS010000059.1:0-53420 GCF_035828755.1 Amycolatopsis sp. H20-H5
TCGTCGGCTTGCAGCCGAGCGATCGCGGCCCGGATGTTCCCGATGGCGGCGATGTGGGTGGAGTAGGTCATAGGGTTCAGAATACCCGAACATGTGTTCGAGGTCATCGCTGAATCGGGTGAAATCCACCCAAGTCCACAAAGAACAACCGACCAGAAACCCAAGCCTGCCAAGGGAACCCGCTGCGTGGGGGATCGGCGCTGCCAAGAGAAGCGGCACGTGACCACTGGAGCGCTGATCTCCCACGCCCCGGCGAAGCCGCGTTTGAAACGAGGGAACCGAGGGAAACGAGGGAGGACGAGAGATCAACGAACCCGAACAACCAACCCCCGAGCAACCCCATTGACAACAACACTCAACCGAGCAACCCCAACCCGAAGCCCAGTAAGCACCCCAGAAGCAGGATCATAAGAAGCAACATCCCAAGGAGCAGAAGGAAAAACCCCAGCAATATGAGTACCCCAACCACCAACCCAGTCAGCACTGACCGGATAGGAAACCGGAACAACCCGCCCACCCTGAGTAAGAGCAGCCCGAACATCCACTGAACCCCCTCGAGCAACCTCCGAAGGCCCAGTCACAACAAGGGAATCGACGTTGGGACGAGTCTCGAACCGAACAGGCTGAGCCCGATCACCAGGATCAACCCGAACCAGAGTCCACCCCACGAACCCCCCATCCCCAGGAGCGGCGGCAGGCGCCTTACCGGAGTTCCCGTTGACCAGATAAGGAACACCATCCACACGCGACAGTGAGAAAACCCCGGCATGAGAAGCGATGGAAGCAGCGGACTTGCCGGAATCCCGCTCGAACCCGGTCAACCAGTCCGTCAGCAGCGAGGCCTCTTTACGATCACCCAGCTGCGAATTCCCGGTGGGACTCGGATCCTGCACCGGATGATGCATCGCCACCACGACACCACGGATGGAGCTGTCGGCCTTGGCACCGTCGAGCGCGTCCCGAAGCATCCGGATCTGATCGAACCCGCCGCCACGCAGCGTGCCTCGGGAGGAGTCCATCAGCACCAGCCGGATCCCGTGCACGTCGACCACCCGGTGCGTCGGGCCGAAAGCAGCCTGGAACTCGGTGATGCCATGCCCGCCGTCGACCTCGTGGTTGCCGGGCACGTAGTACCACGGCACTTTGCCGTCGAGCTCGTCCATGATCACCGAACGCGCCAGCACGAAGTCGGCGGTGGTGCCACGATCGACGAAGTCGCCGTTTATCAGCACGAGATCCGGCTTCGCGGCGACGGCCTCACGCAGCGCGCGCCGTGCCTGCGCGACCAGGGGCCCGGCGGGATCGTCGGCGGTGAACTGCGCGTCGCTGACGACCGCGATCCGCAGGCCGCCCGTCGCCGTCCCGTCGGTGATCAACGCCGGGTCGTGCACGGCCGGGTCCGCGGGAACGGGCGTCGAGGGAGCCACTTCGAAGGTGAGGTCGTCGAAGACGAGCCGCCCCTCGTACTGCTGGTCCGGCACGTTCTCCACGGCGTAGAACCGGCTGAGTCGTTGACCGGCGGCCAGTCCGGCCGGAATCGACGCCGTGACGTAGCGCCAGCCGGTCCAGTCCACGCTCAGCGATAAGTCCACAATAGACGGTACGTTCGCCGGATCCCGCAGTTCGGCCCGCAGCCAGGCGCCCTTGGCGTCGCCGTTGACCCACAGCCCGATCTTCTGCGTCCCGGCCGGGACAGCGAGCGGGGTCGCGGCGTTGACGTACGCGGCACGCGTCGCGTTGGTGCCGGTGAGACGGTAGTCCAGCGCGAGTCCCTTGCCGCCATCATGGCCCGGCGCCTCGGAAAGCGCGCCACCGACGACAGCGGGGAACACGCTCGCGGCCCACCCCGCCGGTCCGTCCAGCGAAGCGGCGACACGCCGTTCCGTGCCGACGGAAACAGCAAGGTGCGTGGTGAAACCGGCGACCGTGGCGGTGATCGCCGACGCGCCCGACGCGGTCAGTGCCGTCACGGCGAATCCGTCGGCGGCGGGCTCGACCCGGACGACGGAATGGTCGTAGTCGAGTTTGACGTCATCCGGTTCGACCCAGGTGCCGTACCCGTCGGCGTCGTAGCCGAACACCTGGAACGAGCCGCGCGCGCCCGAGCCGGACAGCGCCACCTGCTCGGTGCTCGTGCCCAGCCGCACGGGCGCGCCCAGCACGTTCAGCGTCATCTTGCCACGCACCCGCCCCTGACTCGCGGTGACTTCGACGTCAGCGCGCGCGTCCGGCCGCAGGAAATCCTTGTGGGCGCTGAAAACACCGTTCGTCACCGAACCGCGGAACGGGTTCGAGCTGCTCCACCGCGGCTGCGCGGCGACAGCGGCGCCTGTCTCGTCATGCCCGTCGGCGACCAGTTTGCGCGACAACCCCGACAGCACCCGCGACGCGTTGCGCGTGTCCTGCGCGGGACGCGGCGCGAAGCCGGTCAGCTTGCCACTGCCGGGCACCGTCGCGACGCCGATTCCGTTGGGCACCAAGCGTTCCCCACCGTCCGAAGGGGAGTTGTGCACGGCGGGAGCCTGCTCGCCCTCCTCCCTCGCCAGCAGGGTCGAGGAGCCCCCGCCGTCGAGGTTGATCGCGTCATCCGCGCCGAGCGACTTCAGGTGCCGCGCCAGCTCGAGCTCGGTCATGCCCCGGCTGTCGGCCTGTCTGCCGTCGACGGTGGCGAGCCACATCCTGGTCCCGTCGGCGGAGAAGCCGACCGCGGTCCGCGGGTGCATCGCCACGTTGTCGACCGGCTGGACCTGCCCGTCCTTGAGGAGGATTTCGTTGCCGCCCACGGCAACGGCGATCTTGCCCGCGTCGGTCCGCGGGGCGTACGCGACGCCGATCCGGTCCCCCGGCCGCAGTGCGGCGAGGGTGTCCGCGCCGCCGTCCCTGGCCAGCAGCACGGTGCTGCCCGCCGGGATCGGCCCGTCCGCGGGGTCGGTGCGCATCTGCGCCACGACGCCGTCACGCACCTCGACCTCCGCCACCCGCCGCGCACCCGCGACCGACGTCCGCCGTGAGGACCCGCCCCAGAGTGGCGTGTACACACCGATCGCGTCGCCGTCGAGCACCGGGCTGTTGAAGTTCGAAGCCTGGACGGCCCGCCCGTCCGGCAGTGTCACCGTGGCCTGGAGGAAGACCTCCGCCAGCCGGGCCTTGCCCTCGTCGGTGATCGACGCGGTGAGGTTGTGCCCGCCCGCGGGCGCGGTCTGCAGCTGCCCGTGGTCGATGCCGACGCCGATCGGCGCGCCGGTGGCGTTGATGTCGAAGAAGTCGCCGTTCACCCCCGCGACCGCGCCGGCACGCGCCACCTGCTGCGACAGCGGGGTCCTGGCCGAGACCGTCCCCGGGGTCAGGTAGGTCGGCTTGAGCACCTTGCTGGTCAGATCGACGGCGAGGGTGTCGCCGCGGATCCAGCCCTGCGGGTCGTACCGGTCGAACTCGGTGAGGTTGAGCCCCGGCGCGACAGCCGAGGTCGCGCTGCTCGTGACCAGGCCATCGTCGGGGGCGGCGGCAGGGCCGGCGGCGAAGGTGACGGGCCCTTCATGCGCGGAGGAGGCCGCGGGGGCGGCTTCGACCGGCGGCGGGCCCAGCGGCGCGGCGAGCGGGTCGGCGTGGACGGGAGCCGTCAGCAGGGCGCCGAAGAGCGCGGCGGCGGCGAGCGGGACGACGAAACGTGAATTTCTCACAAGTTACCCCAGTATCCAGTGAATGACTGCGTCCAGCACAACGCACGGACGTCACCGGGAGAAGACCTGCGGGTGAATGTGAACCGAACGGACTAAGAAGGCGTCCGGAAACTGATGTCATGTCGTCCAGTTTGGCGCCGAGGGCCGCGTGACTGACGGGGACTTTCACACGGTCTGTTCTGGTGAAGGGGACTTTTGCGAGGTTGAGTCGAGGTAAGTCCCCTTCAGTCGCGACCCCAGGTTTGCCGTGTGCCCTGATGGGAGCCTTCACGGCGTTTAACGCTGTCATGGTGGCCTTCAGGGGCACGCATGAAACGGTCATAGCGGTATGAAACGGGCGAATGGGTGGACTTTCCGTCCTTTGTGGAGGGTAAGCGGCTTTGAAGGACAGGTGCCCGAGGCTTCGAGCGGCGGCTGCTACGTCAGTTCTCAGACGCGTTCTAAGGCACGTCAGGGCGTGAGCGGGGCGCTGAGGAAGCTTTCCGCCACTCGCGTGTCACCGCTGATCCGGACGCCGGAACCGGCGGTCGTGTGCCGCTTCCACAGCAGGAGCTGGAGAGCCGACGCGGAGCCCTCGACCGTGGCGGCCGCGTCAGCCGTGTCGACCAGTCGTGCCACCGGTACGTCGTCCACGGTTTCGGCCGGGGCGATCAGCCAGGCGTGACCGGTGTCCGTCGCGCGCAGCAGCAGCGTCGCGGTCAGCTCAGGCGGGGCGTACCAGCGGCGGATCTTGGGCAGCAGGGCGCGCATGACCTCGTCCACGCCGTCCGCGGCCACCAGCGGATCGAGCGCGGGTTCGAGCCCGGCGCCGCGGGAGGCGTCGACCAGGTGCACTGCGGTCTCATGGACCTGGCGGCGGAACCAGAACGCCTTTTCCTTCGGCGTGGCGCCGAAGTGCCAGCATGAATCCGACGGCTCGGCCGCGTCCAGCACGGACAGCAGGACCGACGCGCTCTCGTCGTACCAGCTCACGAGGTCGCCGTCGGCCGGGTCGGCCTCGAACGCTTGCCGCCGCACCTCCCCCGTGCGGACGACCTCGGCCGCCCAGCGGTGCACGTTCCCCAGGTGGACGCCGAGGTCTCGCAGCCGCCAGTCACCGCAGCACGGCACCGGGGCGCCCGCGTCGGCGATGCGCAGCACTTCGGCGAACTCACCGGTCAACCGCCTCAGCTGCGGCAGGTAGTCGGGGGCGGGCAACGGCAGGGCAGTCAACGGTGCCTCCCGGCGGCCGGGGTTCGGGGGTGACGGGCGGACCCGCCGCCCCCGAACCCGTAAGCGATCAGAGCTCGGGGAACCAGAGCTTCAGCTCGCGCTCGGCCGACTCCGGCGAGTCCGAGCCGTGCACCAGGTTGTACTGGGTCTCCAGCGCGAAGTCACCGCGGATGGTGCCGGGCGTGGCCTTCTCAACCGGGTCGGTGCCACCGGCGAGCTGACGGAACGCGGGGATCGCGCGCTCGCCCTCGATCGCCAGCGCGACGAGCGGGCCGGAGGTGATGAACTCCAGGAGGTCGCCGAAGAACGGGCGCTCCTTGTGCTCGGCGTAGTGCTCCTCGGCGATCGAGCGCTCGACCGTGCGCAGCTCCAGCGCGGCCAGTTTGAGGCCCTTGCGCTCGATCCGCGAAATGACCTCGCCGACCAGCCCGCGCGCGACGCCATCGGGCTTGACCAGGACCAGCGTGCGTTCAGTCACGACGGTAGTTCTCCTCGGGTTAATACGTGTTAACGGGGGCCGAGCCTATCCGGACCTATCGCCCTTCTGCCTGCAGGGTCTTGGTCCACAGCGACGCCCCGGTGGCATCGCGGAGATCGACGGTCAGCGCGCCGCTCGCACCGTCGACGTTCAGCTCGCCGAAGTGCTGGTAGCCGTCGGCGGGCGACGTGTTCGCCGCGGGCGGCGCGTGCACGAAAACGGCCTCCGGGCCGAACGTCGGGTCGAGCGTGTTCGGGCCGAACGCCCCGGCGTTGAGCGGGCCGGAGACGAACTCCCAGAACGGGTCGAAGTCGCCGACGGCCGCACGATCCGGTGAGTAGTGGTGCGCCGCGGTGTAGTGCACGTCCGCGGTCACCCAGACGGTATTGCGCACCCGGCGTCGCGAGATCTCCCGCAGCACCCAGGCGAGCTCGGTCTCCCGCCCGCCGGGCTTGCCGGGCAGGCCGTTCGCGACGGCTTCGATGTCCTTGCCGTCGGGCACGACCAGCCCGATCGGCATGTCCGCCTGGATGATCTTCCAGGTCGCGGTGCTGCGGCTCAAGGCGTCCACGAGCCAGCGGGCCTGCTTGTCGCCGAGGATGTGGCCCGCTTTGGTCCGGTCGGAGGTGTTGGCGTCGCGGTAGGTGCGCATGTCGAGCACGAAGACCTCGACGCGGCCGCCGTAGCGGAAGTTGCGGTAGACCCGCCCGTCGACGGCCTGGCGGCGGTCGATCGGGTGCCACTCGTGGAACGCCTGGAACGCGCGCGGCGAAAGGACGTCGACCCGCTTCTCGGTGTACTCGGGACGGTCGTTGAGGGTCTCACCGGGATACCAGTTGTTGACGACCTCGTGGTCGTCCCATTGGACGTAGCTCGGCACCGAGGCGGCGAAGCGCTTGAAGTGCTCGTCGAGCCGGTTGTAAGCGTGCTGGCCGCGGTACTCGTCGAGCGTCTCGGCGACCTTCGACTTCTCGGGCGTGACGACGTTGCGCCAGGTCCGCCCGCCCGGCAGCGCGACGGTCTCGGTCAGCGGGCCGTCCGCATAGACGGTGTCGCCGCTGTGCAGGAAGACGTCCGGGCGCCGGTCGGCCATCACGGAGAAGATGGTCATGCCGTGCTCGGGGTTGATCCCCCAGTTCTGCCCGACGACGTCGCCGGACCACACCAGCCGGACGTCGCCGCGGCCGAGCGGCGCGGTGGCGAAACAGCCGGTCAACGGCTCGCTGTGGCCGCGGCCGTCCAGTGCCTCGGCGGTGACGCGATAGTGGATGTCGCTGCCGGGCGGCAGGCCGGGGACGCGGAGCTTGCCGGTGCCGCCGGTGTCCGGGCCGAGCACCGGCCCGCACAGGCGCCGGGCGTGGCGGAAGGACTCGTCGCGGGAGACCTCGACGATCAGCCGGGACGGCCGGTCGGCGCGGGTCCACACGATGCCGGAGCTGGTGGTGACGTCGCCGGACTGGACGCCGTGGGTGAGCACCGGCCGATCCCGGCGGACGAGTGCGGGGGCCGCGGTGGCCAAGGGGGCCCCCAGCACCCCGGTGGCCAGCGCGCCCGCGCCGAGGGCGGTGGCGCGCAGCAGGGTGCGGCGGCTGGGACGGATCGGTTCGGTCATGGCGCGGTTGTATCCCGCGGCCACGTCCGGGAGGCCAACTCCGGATTGCGGTGGCCTTAACGACTTGCCCCGTGCGACAACGACCGTGCCCGTTCGGCACTGGCCGCGGTGACCTGCGGCTGACTACCTTGGGAAAAGGTCGAACGATCTTGGAGGACACCCTGAAGTCATCACGCAAGCGTTTGCCCGCGCTGCTCGCGACGGTGCTGGCCGTGGCCTCGCTGAGCACGACACCTGCTTCGGCCGCACGGGACTCGCCCGACGGCCTGCAAGGCGCCCGCGCGCTGCTCCGCTACACGGAACAGGGCATCCCGCACATCCTCGCCAAGGACTTCGGCGGGCTGGGCTACGGGTACGGCTACGCGGTCGCGAAGGACAACATCTGCGAGCTCGCCAACGGCTACCTCACCCTGGCGGCCCGCCGGTCCGCCGAGTTCGGGCCGGGCGGCACCGGGAACGCCGCGTTGAGCGACGCCTCCACCAACCTGACCAGCGACCTGCACTTCCAGCAGATCAACGACTCAGGCGTGGTCGAGCGGCTCGTCGCGCAGCCGGCGCCGATGGGCCCGCGCCGCGAGGTGCGCGACATCATCTCCGGATACGTCCAGGGCTACAACCGCTACCTCGCCGAGAAGGGCCCGGACGGGATCACCGACCCGGCCTGCCACGGCGCCGCGTGGTTGCGGCCGATCACCGACCTCGACGTCTACCGGAACGTCTACGCGGTCACCACGATCGCGGGGGTCGGCGGGGCCGCCGACGAGATCGTCGACGCCAAACCCTCCCCCGGCGCCGCTCCGGTGGCCGCGACCCCCGGCACCGTGGCCAGGATCGCCGACGGCATGAAAAGCCGGAACGGTGACGGCGAGCTGGGCAGCAACGGGATCGCCGTCGGCGCCGACGGCACCGCTTCGGGCCACGGCAGCGTGCTGCTGGGCAACCCGCACTACCCGTGGCAGGGCGGCCGCCGGTTCTGGCAGTCGCAGCTGACCATCCCCGGCGAGTTCGACGTCTCGGGCGGCAGCCTGCTCGGGCTCCCGCTGATCTCGATCGGCCACACCGCGAACGCGGCCTGGACGCACACCGTGTCGACCTCGGTCCCGTTCGGCCTGTTCGAGGTCCCGCTGGTGCCCGGCGACCAGCGCAGCTACCTCGTCGACGGCAAGGCCGAGAAGATGACGAGCCAGACCGTCAGCGTCGAGGTCAAGCAGCCCGGCGGCGAGCTCAAGCAGGAACGGCGGACGCTGTACTCGACGCGGTACGGCCCGATCGTCGGCTCCTTCGCCGGGATCCCGCTGCCGTGGACGACCACCTCGGCGCACTCGCTGCGCGACGCGAACGCCACGAACATGCGTGTCCTCAACGCCTGGTTCGATCTCAACCGCGCACAGAGCACGGGTGACCTCGTCGACGCGCTGAAGAGCACCCAAGGCCTGCCCTGGGTGAACACCATCGGCACCGACCGGGCCGGGAACGCGCTCTACAGCGACATCCAGGTCGTCCCGCACGTCACCGACCAGCAGGCAACGGGCTGCGGGACCCCGCTGGGCCGCGCCCTGTTCCCCTCGACCGGACTGTCCATTCTGGACGGTTCAAGGACGTCTTGCGGCTGGGGCAGTGATCCGGACTCGATCGAGCCCGGCCTGTTCTCCCCGGCGAAACTGCCGCTGCAGCAACGACGCGACTACACGCTCAACACCAACGACAGCTCGTGGCTGGCCAACGCCGACGCGCCGATCACCGGCTACCCGCGGGTCGTCGGCGACATCGGGACCCCGCGCTCGGCACGCACCCGCGAGGCCTTGATCACCGCGGAGGAGGGCATCCGCGACGGCGGGTTCACCACCTCGTCGATGAAACAGACCCTGTTCGGCGACCGCAGCCGGACGGCCGAGCTCGCGGCCTCCGACACGGCGAAGATGTGCGCCGCGTTCCCCGGCGGCAAAGCGCCTTCGGCCCAGGGCCCGGTCGACGTCGGGCCCGCCTGCGCGGCACTGGCGAAGTGGGACCATCACTACACTTTGGACAGTCGCGGATCGCTGCTGTTCGAACGGTTCGTGCTGAAACTGGGCACGGTTCCGGGTGGCCCGTGGTCGGTGCCCTTCGACCCGGCCAAGCCGGTCACCACGCCGAACACGCTGAACGTCGCGAACCCGGCTGTGCGGCAGGCTTTCGGTGACGCGGTGGCGGAACTGAACGCGGCGGGCGTGCCACTCGACGGGCGACTGCGGGACAACCAGGCCGTCACCCGCAACGGCGAACGCATCCCGATCCACGGCGCGCCGGGTGCGGTCGGCGTGCTCAACGTGACGACGCCGGTCTGGCAGTCCCCCGGTGGCAACGTCGAGATCGTGCACGGGACGAGTTTCGTGCAGGTGGTCGGCTTCGAGGGGCAGTCCTGCCCGGACACGTCGACGCTGCTCACCTACTCGCAGTCCACGGACCCGACCTCGCCCTACTTCGCCGACCAGACGAAGAAGTTCTCGCGCGGCGAGTGGGTGCGGGGGCGGTTCTGCGAAGGCGACATCCTGCGCTCACCCGCGCTGCGGGTGGTCCGGCTCCGCTGACGAAAGTGTCATGAAAGGGTCTTTCAGGGCAAAAATTGCCCTGAAAGACCCTTTCATGACACTCATGACACTCAGGGTTGCGGCTGTTGCTGGCTCGGCAACGTCCCGGCGGCCATCCGGCGGGCGACGTCGCGGCGCAGCCAGAGGAGCCACAGCCAGACGGCCAGGAAGATGAACCCGAGGATCGCGATCGCGGGCAGGGTGACGAAGAAGCCGATCAGCACCAGCTGCAGCACCAGCACCACGGGCACCGCCCACGGCCGCTTGATGACCACGCAGCAGCCGATGAACGCGACCGCGACGGCGATCACCGCCAGTCCGGTGCCGGTGCTGATCCCGCCGCCGATCCGGTTGACCACCGGCAGCGCGAGCGCGACCGTGATGGCCTCCATGATCAGCGTCCCGGACATCACCCCGCGGAAGGACTTCATCGGGTCCTTCGCGGGCGGGCGCACCGCAGTGGCCTCGGGCTGGGTCTCGGTTTCCGGCTGCTCGCTCACGCCGGCTCCTTCCCGAACAGGGTCCGCGCCTCGCCCGCTGTGACGACCGAACCGGTGATCAGCACGCCGCCACCGGCCAGCGGCTCGTCCGGGTCCTCGCTCTGCTCGGCCAGCGCGATCGCCGTCTCGATCGCGGCGTCCAGGCTCGGCTCGGCGAACACGCGGTCCTCACCGAAGAGGGACAGGGCGATCTCGTTCAGCTCGTCCGTCGGCATCGCGCGGTCCGAGTTGTTGCGGGTGACGACGACCTCGGACACGACCGGCTCGAGCGCGTCGAGAATGCCGCGCGCGTCCTTTTCCGCCATCACGCCGACGACCGCCACCAGCCGGCGGAACGCGAACTCGTCCGACACCGCCGCCGCGAGCGCGCGGGCGCCGAGCGGGTTGTGGGCCGCGTCGAGCAGGACTGTCGGCGCCGCGCGGACGCGCTCCAGCCTGCCCGGGGTCTCGACCTCGGCGAACGCCTCGCGCACCGCCTCGACGACCAGCTGCTTGTCTTTGCCCGCACCGAAGAACGCCTCCACCGCGGCCAGCGCGAGCGCGGCGTTGGCCGCCTGGTGCGCACCGTGCAGCGGCAGGAAGATGTCGTCGTACACGCCGCCGAGGCCCTGCAGCTTGAGCAGCTGACCGCCGACGGCGACCTCGCGCTCCAGCACCCCGAACTCGCTGCCGGCCCTGGCCACGCTGGCGTCCATCTCGACCGCGCGGTCCATCAGGACGGCCAGCACCTCGGGGCTCTGCTCCGCGATCACCGCGACGCTGCCCTGCTTGATGATCCCGGCCTTTTCGGCGGCGGCCTTCGCCGGGTCGTTGCCGAAGAACTCGACGTGATCGACGCCGATCGAGGTGATGACGGCGACCTGGCCGTCCGCGACGTTGGTCGCGTCCCAGGCCCCGCCCATGCCCGCCTCGATGACGGCGGCCTCGACCGGCGCGTCGGCGAAGGCGGCGAAAGCCATGCCGGTGAGGACCTCGAACTTGCTCATCGGCACCGCGTCCGGGCCGCCCGCGGCGTCCACCATGTTCACGTACGGCGCGACGTCGCGGTACAGGTCGACGTACGCGGCGGCGGAGATCGGGGCGCCGTCCAGCGCGATGCGCTCGGTGACGAGCTGCAGGTGGGGGCTGGTGTAACGGCCGACGCGCAAACCCATCCGGGTGAGCAGCGCGTCGATCATCCGGGTGGTGGAGCCCTTGCCGTTGGTCCCGGCCACGTGCAGCACCGGGTATCCGCGGTGCGGCTCACCCAGCAGGGTGACCAGCGCGGCGATCCGGGTGAGGGAGGGCTCCAGCTTCGTCTCTGGCCAGCGCAGGTTGAGCTCCGCCTCGACGGCCATCAGCTCGCGGCGCGCCTGGCCGCCGTTCGGGTCGGTCTGCTCGGCCTGCTCGCCCTGGTCGTCGAGCTCGTGGAGCTGCTCGTCCGGGATCACGGACAGGTCCGGCACCGGGCCGGTCGCGAGGTTGTCTCCCAGCTGCCCGATCCCGCCGATGCCGCCACGCGAACCGCCACCAGCTGAGAACGCGGCGTCGGGAGCGTCGAGCTCGGGATCGGTGTCGTCCGAGCTGCCGTCGTCGAAGTTGTCGTAGGACCGTTCACCGAGCTCGTCGACACCGGCGAAGCTGTCCAGATCGGCCAGATCCGGCCGCTTCACGGGCTCCGGTGCCGTGGTCTCGTCTTCCGAGCCACCGAACTCACCACGCGGCACTAAAAACTCCCTCGGTCAAGTCTGCTGTGAGGCCGAGTCTACGTGCGGGTTTCCTGGCACTCTCGACGCATGCCGTTCAGTCACAACGACCACTACCACCCGCTGCTGCTGGGGCTCCTGCCGCCGGGGCCGGGCACGGCGCTGGACGTCGGCTGCGGCACCGGCCGGTTCGCCCGTCGGCTCGCGGCGACGGGGCTGGACGTCGAGGCGCTCGACGCCTCGGGGCTGATGATCGAGGCCGCGCGGGCGGCGGGTTCGCCCGGCCCCGGCAAGATCGCCTACCGGCAGGCCGACGTCACCGCCGGGCAGTTGGTGGAGGGGAACTACGAGTTCATCTCCTGCATCGCGTCCCTGCATCACCTGCCCTTCGACACGGTGACCGCGCTGAGTGACGCGCTGGCCCCGGGCGGGGTGCTCGCGGTGCTCGGCCTCGCCAGGCCCAGCAGCCCCGCCGACTACGCGCGCTGGATCGCCGCGGTGCCGGTGAACGTCGTCGCCAGGCTGGTCGTCCACGCCGGTGAGCGGCTCAACGGCGGCGCGGACCCCGCACTGCGGCCGCCGATCAAGGACGAGTACCCGCCGATGTCCGAGGTACGCCGGGAATCGGCCCGGCTGCTGCCGGGGAGCACGGTCCGGACACTGCTGTTCTGGCGCTACCTGATCACCTACCGTAAGCAAGATGACAGTCACCCGTTGTGACACCACGCATGGGTGAAAGGTGGTTTCGACCACTCTGTTGGCGGCAGGCAGCGCGATCCCGGCTGGCTCAACGTGAAGGGAGTACACGAATTTTCAGCTCGGGAAGAACGGGGTTTTCATGCGTACCGCTCGGACACTGTTCGCCGTCGCCTCGACGGCAGTCCTGCTGACCGCCTCCACCTTCACGGCCTCCGCCGCTCCGGCCGAGGGCTACCGCACCTACGTCGCACTCGGAGATTCGTACACCTCCGGCCCCTTCATTCCGTTCCAGCGCCTGAATCCCCTGGGCTGCGGACGGTCGACCGGCAACTACCCGTCCGTGCTCGCCGGCGCGCTCAGAGTGCGCACCTACACCGACGTCAGCTGCGGCGGCGCCGACACGACGAACATGACCCAGCCGCAGGCTGTGCCCTTCGGCGGCCGCAACCCCGCGCAGTTCACGGCCTTGAAGGTGGACACCGACCTGGTGACGCTCGGCATCGGCGGCAACGACTCCAGCGTGTTCGGCAGCATCGTGGCGACCTGCCCGGCGCTGCGCTCCGCTGATCCGACCGGCAACCCCTGCGAGCGGCATTTCACCACCAACGGCGTGGACACCGTGAAGGCCGCCATCGTCACCACCGGCAAGAACGTCGAAGCGGTGCTGCGCGGGATCCACGAGCGCTCACCCGGCGCGACCGTGGTCGCCGTCGGCTACCCGCGGATCGCACCGGAGACGGGGTACTGCCCGGACGTCCTGCCCTTCGCCGACGGCGACTACGCCTGGCTCAACAGCGTCGAGGAAGCGC
The DNA here is from genome assembly GCF_035828755.1 of Amycolatopsis sp. H20-H5. Classification (NCBI taxonomy): domain Bacteria; kingdom Bacillati; phylum Actinomycetota; class Actinomycetes; order Pseudonocardiales; family Pseudonocardiaceae; genus Amycolatopsis; species Amycolatopsis sp. H20-H5. The sequence goes on from NZ_JAYMZS010000059.1 coordinate 13,243, forward strand.
TGAACACCGCGATCGCGAACGCGGTGACCGCCGACGGTAATTCGTCCTATGTGGACACCTGGGGCCCGTCGGCAGGGCACGACGCCTGCGCGCGCGACGGCGCCGCGTGGATCAACGGCCAGCGAACCAACGTGTTCGCCGCCGCGGCCTACCACCCGTTCGCCGTCGGGATGGCCGGGATGGCCGCCGTGCTCTACGCGCAGCTCCGCTAGTCCACGCGAATTGCCCTGAAGGCCACTGTGTCCCTGAAGGCCACTGTGTCCCCAAAGGCCCGTCGCCTCGTCGGCGACGGGCCTGACGGCGTCTAACGCCGTCATGGTGGCCTTCAGGGACCAGTGGACTAGTGGCAGGAGTAGAGCGTCGAGCCGCCGAGGCCCGGGATCGGTGACTGCTCCGCGGGGGCGGCCGGGGCACCTCCGTAGGCGGCGGGGGCGACGACCTGGCAGTGCTGCTCGATCCAGGCCGAGCGTTGCTGCTGCGCCTCGCCGCCCATGTCGCCCATGCCGCCCATGCCGCCTGCCGCACGGCCGCGACCGCCGGTGCCTCGTGCGGTGGCCAGCACGAACTTCAGGTTGCCCGCGGTCGTCCATTGCTGGAGCTGGTCGACCGACGGCGCGTTGTCCGAGCCCAGGAAGCCGCCCATGCCGATGACCGTCGCGTCGCTGCCGATGATGAAGGGCGACGCCGCCATCGCGCCGCCCTCGACGGCGAGGGTGATCTCGGCGTCGCCGGCGTTCTTGATGGCGTAGTCGAGGATCTTGCGGTTCTCCGCGCTCAGCTCGGCTCCGCCGAAACCGCCACCAAAACCGCCGCCCCCTTGTGGCGCGCGCGAAGCGCCACCGGGAAGACTCATTCCGGCGGGCAGCTCCCCGCGCGTCAACGCGCCGAAGCCCGCGGTCGCCGGTCCCGCCGAGGGCATCGCGCTGATGGTGTGACCGGCCGCCGACACGGACCAGACCGCCGGGGTGAGCAGCATCGCGACCAGCCCGGCCACGAACGCGGGACGGCCGAGCGCCTGACGCCGTCGCGGGGCGAGCCTGCCGAGCACCAACCCGGCGAGTGCCACGACCGTGGTGCCGACGACGGCCCACCTTGCCCAGCCGTTCCACGCGGTGTCGCGAGAGATCAGCACGTACGCCCAGACCGCGGTGACCGCGACCGCCAGCGGCAGCAGGGTCCACTCGAAACCGTTGGCGTCACGGTACTTCCGCCACAGGAGGACGATTCCGGCGGCCGCGAGAGCGGCGATCGCCGGGGCCAGCATCGTCGTGTAGTACGGATGCCAGATGCCCTGCGCGAAACTGAACACCAGCGCCGTCACCACAAGCCAGCTCCCCCACAGGAACCAGCCCGCGCGCCGCACGGGATCGCCGGGCGCCTTCGCCCGCAGCCGCCGGATCCCGGTCACCGAAACGAAGACCAGCACCAGCAGGCTCAGCGGGAGCAGCCACGAGATCTGGCCGCCCACCTCCGCGGAGAACATCCGCGTGATCCCGGTACCACCGCCGAACAGCGTGCCCATCCCGGCCGGGATGTCCGCACCCGCGGGCGGGGCGCCGCCCCCCGGCCGCTCGCCCTCGCCGAAGAGCCGGCCGAAGCCGTTGTACCCGAAGATCAGTTCCCACGCGCTGCCGTTGGTGCTGCCGCCCATGTACGGCTTGTCGCCGGGCCAGAAATCGTGCAGCGCGGTCCACCAGAAAGAGGACACGAGCACGACGCCGCCCGCGGCGAGCAGGTCGGTGATCCGGCGTTTGAGCGGGCTCGTGCTGCCGATCAGGAACGCGAGTGCCAGGCCGGGCAGGATGATCCACGCCGCCATCATCTTGGTGACGAACCCGCAGCCGACGAAGAAAGCGCACAGCAGCAGCCACTTCGTCCGGTTCCGGGCGTCTGCGGTGCGGACCGACCGGGTGAAGGCGTAGGCGGACGCCACCATCAGGAGCACCAGCAGCGTGTCGGGGTTGTTGTCGCGGTTGATGGCGACCGTGATCGGGGTGATCGCGAAGATCAGCGACGCGAGCAACGCGACGTTCTCACCAGCCCACAGCCGCACCGTGCGGTGCAGCAAGAACACCGCGGCCACCCCTTCGATCGCCTGCGGCAGCAGCAGCGACCAGCTGTGGAAGCCGAAGACCGACACCGAAACCACCTGCGGCCACAGCGACATGGGCGGTTTGTCGACGGTCACCACGCCGTACGGGTCGAAGGAGCCGAAGAGGAAGTTGCCGAGGCTCTCGGTCATCGACTTGACCGCAGCGGAGTAGTAGGTGTTGCCGTACTCACTGGACCCGATGGCCCACACGTAGAGCAGGCCGGCCAGCACGCAGATAACGACGAGTGCCCAGGCCTGGGCCCGGCTCGCGCCGCCGGTCGGCGGGGTCGCCGTCCCCCCGGTCCGTGCGGGCGTCAGCCGGGTGCCGTCCGTAGCGGCGGTCATGCGGTTTCCTTTCCGTTCTGGTCGCGGAACACCCAGCCGCGGAGCAGCAGGAAGCGACCGGCGGTGCCGATCAGCGAAGAAACGAGGAGCACGGCCAGTTCGAGGCCGCGCGAGGGATCGGGCGCGAAGCTGTGCAGCACCAGCAGCGCGCCCGAGGTGAACACGTAGTAGGCGGCGAACACGACGAAGCCCTGTGCGTGCACCCGGCCGGACGAGCGGCGCCGGGTGGTGAAGGTGAACCGCCGGTTGGCCTCGGTGTTGAACAACGTCGTGATCAGCAGCGCGGCCAGGTTCGCCACCAGCAACGGCCAGGCCTGCCGGAACAGGGCGTACAGCGCGAGATTGGCCACAGTGGACAGCACGCCGATCACCGCGAAGGACAGCACCTGCCAGGACAGCCCGCCTTCCCGGCGGCCCAGCACGGCGTCGGGATGGATGGCACGTGGCTGCGGGCGCTGCGGCAGGTCGTCGACCCGCGCGGCGCCGGAGGCCTTCGCCCGCGCGACCCGGAGCAGACCGCGCAGGTCGTCGCGGGCGGTGCTCACAACGTCGACGCGGCTGTCGGTGTCCTCGATCCAGTCGACCGGCACCTCGTGCACCCGCAGGCCGTTGTGCTCGGCGAGCAGGAGCAGTTCGGTGTCGAAGAACCAGGCGTCGTCGCGCACGGCCTTGAGCAGCGGGCGGATGACGTCCGCCCTGGCCGCCTTGAACCCGCACTGGGCGTCGGAGAACCGCGCACCGTGGGTGAGCCGGATCAGCGAGTTGTACGTCCGGGAGATGAACTCCCGCTTGGGCCCGCGCAGGGTCCGCGCGCCCGGGGCGAGCCGGGAGCCGATGGCGAGGTCCGAATGCCCGTTGGCCAGCGGCGCGACCAGCGGCAGCAGGGCGTCGAGGCCGGTGGACAGGTCGACGTCCATGTAGACCACGACGTCCGCCTCGCTGCGCCCCCACGCTTCGCGCAGCGCCAGCCCCCGGCCCTTGCGGTCCAGGTGCAGGGCGCGGATGCGGCCGCCCGGCTCGCTGAGCGAGTTCGCGACCGCCCAGGTGCCGTCGGTGCTGGCGTTGTCGACGACGGTGACGGTCCACTCGAAGGGAAAATCGCCGGTGAGGTACTCGCCGAGCACCGCTATACAGCCGGGTAGCGTCCGTTCCTCGTTATAGACCGGGATGATGATGTCGACCGTCGTGGTCGACCGGCGGACGGCGGCTTCCTGACCCGCCTCTCCTGCCACGCTGCGCGACATCCTCGCTCCGTTCGCTCGCACCTGTCCGAATTCGCTGCGGGCACGGCACTGTGCACGGCGTCGACGTCAGTAATCCGGTCGCGCGTGAAAGGAGCTTCGGGAAAACCTCAGAAAAGCATGAGAAGATCGATTTCACTCGATCGTGGGAATCAGCCCGGCCGCCTGTCCTGGCGGACATGAACACACAGCGACCGCACAGGTCGCCGCCCCACAATGACGTCATGCGGATCCTGGTGGTGGACGACGACGCCGACGTCCGCGAAAGCCTCGTGCGCAGCCTGGAGTTCGAGGGATACGAGGTCCAGCAGTCCGAGGACGGTGAGCAGGCGCTGCGGCGGCTCGACCCGGCCGCCGAGACGCGGCCGGACCTGATGATCGTGGACCTGATGATGCCGGGCATCGACGGGCTGGAGGTCTGCCGCCGCCTGCGGTCGGCGGGCGAGCGGCTGCCGATCCTGATGCTGACGGCACGGGACGCGCTCGGTGACCGGGTCACCGGGCTCGACGCCGGAGCCGACGACTACCTGCCCAAACCCTTCGCACTGGAGGAACTGCTGGCGAGACTGCGGGCGATGGTCCGGCAGGCGCGCCACCACCGCGTCGCCCAAGCCAAGAGAGGACAGTCCGCCAAGGTCGTTTTCGGTGATCTGGAGCTCGACCCGGTCACGCGCGAGGTCACCCGCGCCGGGCGGGCGGTCCTGTTGACCAGGACCGAGTTCGAGCTGCTGGCACTGCTGATGGCCGCTCCCCGCCACGTACTGACCAGGGCCCATCTGCACCGGGAACTGTGGACGAGGGACCCGGGGACGAACGCGCTCGACGTCTACGTCGGCTACCTGCGGCGCAAGCTCGAAGCCGACGGGCGGTCGCGGCTGGTGCACACCGTCCGGGGTGTGGGTTTCGTGCTCCGGGCCCAGCTGTGAGCTCGGGCCGTAGGCTGCTCCTGCGCAGCCGGGTGGCCCTCGCGACGGCGCTCGTCGTCGTCACCGCCATCTCCGGGGTGAGCGGGATCGCCTGGCTGGTCACCGAGCACAACCTGCGGGCCGAGCTCGACCAGTCACTGAAAGCGGTGCCCGACTTCCCGCTCACGACACCGCTGGATCAGGAGGCCGCCGGGTTCCACCCGCTCGAGTCCCTGTGCGGCGGGAGCCCGGAAAGGCAACCGCTGCAACGGTTTCTCGAGGGCATCCAGCTCCTGCGGCCCGACGGCGGCAACTGCGCGCCGCCGGGGGTGGACAAGGTGGTCACCAGCCCGGCGGACAACCTCGTCACCACCCAGACCCTCCGCGACGGCGTCACCGTTTCGGGTGTCCCCGTCCGCGTGATGGTGCGGCCGGTGGGCGATCACCAGGCACTGGTGTTCAGCCGCAGCCTCGCCGACATCACCCACGCGCTCGCCGGGCTGCGCGACGCGCTGCTGCTGGTCACCGTGCTCGGGGTGCTGTTCGCCGCGCTGGCCGGGCTGCTGCTGACCAGGCGCGCGCTCGCCCCGATCGAACGGCTGACCGCCAGCGTCGAGTACATCGCGCGGACCGAGGACCTGAGCACCACGGTGGAGGTCACCGGCCGCGACGAGGTCGGGCGGCTCGGGCGCGCGTTCACCGCGATGACGAGTGCGCTGTCCGACTCCCGACGGCGTCAGCGGAACCTGGTCGCCGACGCCGCGCACGAGCTGCGGACCCCGCTGACCAGCCTGCGCACCAACATCGACCTGCTGGTCCGCAGCGAGCAGACCGGCCGCCCGCTCCCGGCCGAGCATCACACGAAGATCATCGGCAGCCTGCAGCACCAGGCGATCGAGTTCGGCAACCTGGTGCAGGAGCTGGTCGCGCTGGCGACCGACGAGCGCGAGCTGCTGCATATCGAGGTCGACATGGCGACGGCCGTCGACCGTGCGCTCAGGCGGGCCCGCACCCGCGCGGCGGAGCACGAGTTCGACGTGGACACCGAGCCGTGGACGCTCACCGGCGACCCGGCCGCGCTGGAGCGCGTCGTGCTCAACCTGCTCGACAACGCGATCAAGTTCTCCCCCACCGGCTCGGTGATCGCCGTCCGGTCGGCCCCCGGCGTCCTGACCGTCGCCGATCAAGGCTCCGGGCTGGCACCGGAGTTCCGCGACCAGGCCTTCGAGCGTTTCTGGCGCGCGCCAGAGGCTCGCGGGATGCCCGGCTCGGGCCTCGGCCTGGCGATCGTGGCGGGCACGGTCGCCACCTACGGCGGCCGCGTGAGCTTCGTCGACCCGGCCGGCGGGCACGGCACCTGTGTCCGGGTCGAGCTGCCCACAAGTCCCTGAAGGCCACCTTCACGGCGTTTTACGCCGTGAAGGTGGCCTTCAGGGGCAGTCACAACGCGGGTCAGGCGACCGGCAGGGTCTCCAGGCGGGCCTTGATGCGCTCGATGTCGGAGACCGCGGTCTCGCGACGGATCTTGATCTTGCCGACCACCTGCTCCGGCGCCTTGGCGATGAACGCCTCGTTGCCGAGCTTCGACTCGGCCTGCGTCAGCTCCTTCTCCGCGACGCCGAGGTCCTTCTGCAGCCGCTTGCGTTCGGCCGCGACGTCGACGGTGCCGGACAGGTCCAGCTCGACGGTCACCACGCCGTGCGTGAGCGCGACCTCGATCGCCGCGCTGGGCGCGAAACCGTCCTCCGGCGCGGTGAGCCGGACGAGCGAGCGGATCGACTCGTCGTGGCCCGTCAGGTCGGCGAACCCGGCGCCGGAGAGCCGGGTGGCGACCTTCTGGCCCGGCTTGAGGCCCTGGTCGGCGCGGAACCGGCGGACCTCGGTGACCAGCTTCTGGACGTCGGCGATGCGCGCGTCGCCGCGGGCGTCGTCGAAGGAGTGGTCGGCCACCGGCCAGGACGCGATCACCACGGATTCGCCGCCGGTCAGCGCGATCCAGAGCTTCTCGGTGATGAACGGGATGAACGGGTGCAGCAGCCGCAGCACGGTGTCGAACACGTGGCCCAGCACCGCGCGGGTGGCGGCCACACGCGCCTCGTCACCCTGAAATACCTGGACCTTCGACAGCTCCAGGTACCAGTCGCACAGCTGGGTCCAGGTGAACTGGTAGAGGTTGTCGGTCGCCTTGGCGTACTGGTAGTCCGCCAGCTGGGCGGTCACCTCGCCGACCACCACGGCGAGCCTGCCGAGGATCCAGCGGTCGGCCTCGGTCAGCTCCCCGGGAGCGGGCAGCGCGACACCGGCGTCGGCGCCGTTCATCATCGCGAACTTGGTGGCGTTCCACAGCTTCGTGGTGAAGTTGCGGGAACCGGCGACCCACTCCTCGCTGATCGGCACGTCGGTGCCGGGGTTCGCGCCGCGGGTCAGCGTGAAGCGCAGGGCGTCGGTGCCGTAGCGATCCATCCACTCGATCGGGTCGACGCCGTTGCCCGCGGTCTTCGACATCTTCTTGCCGAACTGGTCGCGGACCATGCCGTGCAGCGCGATGGTCTTGAACGGCGGCTCGCCGGTGGCGTAGATGCCGAACATCATCATCCGGACGACCCAGAAGAACAGGATGTCGTAGCCGGTGATGAGCACCGAGGTCGGATAGAACTTGGCCAGGTCGGCGGTCTTCTCCGGCCAGCCGAGCGTGGAGTACGGCCACTGGCCCGACGAGAACCAGGTGTCGAGCACGTCCGGGTCCTGCGTCCAGCCCTCGCCAGAGGGCGGCTCCTCGTCGGGGCCGACGCAGACGACCTCGTCGTTCGGGCCGTACCAGACCGGGATCCGGTGGCCCCACCACAGCTGACGCGAGATGCACCAGTCGTGCAGGTTGTCGACCCAGTCGAAGTAGCGCTTCTCCAGCTCCGGCGGGTGCACGTCGACGCGGCCTTCGCGCACCGCGTCGCCCGCGGCCTTCGCCAGCGGGCCGACCTTGACGAACCACTGCAGCGAAAGGCGCGGCTCGATCGGCTCCTTCGAGCGGTCCGAGTGCCCGACGCTGTGCAGGTACGGGCGCTTCTCGGCGACGATGCGGCCCTGCTCGCGCAGCTTCTCCCGTACCGCGACGCGCGCCTCGAACCGGTCGAGGCCGTCGAACTCGGTGCCCGTGCCGTCGATGCGGCCGGACTCGTCCATGATCGTGAGCATCGGCAGGTCGTGCCGCTGGCCGATCTCGAAGTCGTTCGGGTCGTGTGCGGGGGTCACCTTCACCGCGCCGGTGCCGAACTCCGGGTCGACGTGCTTGTCCGCGACGATCGGGATCCGGCGCCCGGTGAGCGGGAGCTCGACCTCGGTGCCGACCAGGTGCGCGTAGCGCTCGTCGTCCGGGTGGACGGCGACGGCGGTGTCGCCGAGCATCGTCTCCATCCGGGTGGTCGCCACGACGATCGAGTTCTCGCCGTCGCCGTACCGCATGGAGACGAGCTCGCCCTCGACCTCCTCGTGGTTCACCTCGGCGTCGGACAGCACCGACCGCAGGACCGGCGACCAGTTGACCAGCCGCTCGGCGCGGTAGATCAGGCCGTCGTCGTAGAGCTTCTTGAACAGGGTGTTGACGGCCTGGGACAGGCCTTCGTCCATGGTGAACCGCTCACGGGTCCAGTCGACGCCCTCGCCGAGGCGCTTCATCTGCGCGAGGATGCGGCCGCCGTGCTCGTTCTTCCACTGCCACACGCGATCGACGAAGGCCTCGCGGCCCAGCTCCCGGCGGGTGGTGCCCTCGGCGCGGAGCTGCTTCTCGACCAGCGCGTGGACGGCGATGCTCGCGTGGTCCATGCCGGGGAGGTACAGCGTCTCGTCGCCGAGCATGCGGTGGTAGCGGGTGATCGCGTCGATCAGGGTGTGCTCGAAAGCGTGCCCGATGTGCAGCGAACCCGTGACGTTCGGTGGTGGGATGACTACCGTGAACGGCGGCTTGTCCGACGTCGCGTCGGCCGTGAAGTACCCGGCGTCCACCCAGCGCTGGTAGAGCGTGGCTTCTTCGTCGGCCGGGTTCCAGGCACCGGGGAGGTCGGTCTGCTGCTGCGGGGCGTTCTCGGTCACAATGAGCAAGTCTACGAACTCGTTCCAGCGGGTTTCATCCGCGTTCCTCACCGGCCGTGACTTCTCACCTCCGCGGCCCGATGAGCCGACGTCGGCGATGCAGGAGGAAGGCAGACAACACGTGACGCAGCAGCCAGGCGAGGAGCCGGAGGACCGGCGCATCGAGACCCATCCGGACCTGATGAACCCGGATTGGCAGCAGCACGCCGAGCGCGACGCCTGGCTCGGCGCCAAGAAGGAACTGAAGCGCAAGCAGCGGCGGCAGGGCCGCGGCGGGGGCCGGAAGATCGGCGGGCTGGTCGCCCTGCTCGTGCTGCTCGCACTCCTCGTGGCCGCGGTGGTCCTGCGGATCTCCGGTGGCGGCGGGGTCAACACCGGCGTCGACCTGGGCAGCGCGCAGTCCGCGACGGCCACGAGCGCCGCGACGGCTTCGGTGAACCCACCTCGGCGGCTTTGACGGCGAAGGCGGACCTGAAGCGGCCGATGCCGACCGACGACCCCTGCCGCTGGGTCACCCACTCGACGTAACTCAGATCCACAGGAGCGACTGCACAGGCTAGGCTGTGTATATGGTCGTTCCCATTCACGTCGCCGAGACCGCGGGCAGGCTCCGCGGCATCGTCGGCCAGCTGCACCGGCGGTTGCGCCAGGTGGACAACGCGGGCGTGCTGACGCCGTCCCAGTCCGCCGTGCTCAACCGCCTCGACCGTGACGGACCCGCCACCCAGGCCGAACTGGCCGCCGGCGAGCACGTCCGCCAGCAGTCGATGGGCGCCACGCTCGGGGTGCTCGACTCGCTCGGCCTCCTGCGCCGCTCCACCGACCCCGCAGACGGCAGGCGCATCGTGATCGCGCTTTCGGAGCTGGGCGAACGGACCGTGCGCGGGGTCAACCAGCACCGTGAGGAATGGCTCGCGACAGCGCTGCACAGCACGCTGTCCGCCGACGAACTCGAAACCATCAGGGAGGCGTTGCCCCTCCTGCAGCGCCTCGGACAGCTGTAGGAGCTCCCACGACCACCACCGCGACATCCGCGCGCTTCGGCGCCAAGCTGGTCACCCCGCTGGTCGCCAGCGCGATCCTCAACCCCATCAACTCGACGCTCATCGCCGTCGCGCTCGTGCCCATCGGGCAGAGTTTCGGCGCCGGGCCGGGCCGCACCGCCTGGCTGATCTCCGCCCTCTACCTCGCCACCGCCGTCGGCCAGCCCGTGGTCGGCCTGCTCGTCGACCGGTTCGGCGCGCGGCAGGTCCTGCTCACCGGCGCGGCCGTGGTGATGGCGGCCGGGTTCGCCGGGATGTTCCCGATCTCGATCGAGTGGCTGATCGGCGTCCGCGTCGTACTCGGCGTCGGCACCTGCGCCGGGTTCCCGGCCGCGATGGCCGCGCTGCGCCACCACGCCGAAGCCACCGGCCAGGGCGTCCCGGCCAAAGTGCTGGCGGTGCTGTCGATCTCCTCGCAGACGATCATGGTCATCGGGCCGACGCTGGGCGGCGTGCTGATCGCCCTGTTCGGCTGGCCCGCCATCTTCGCGGTCAACCTCCCGCTGGCCGCGGTCTCGCTGGTGCTGGCCTGGCGCTGGGTCCCGAAGGACCGGCGCACCGCGCGCGCCGAACCGGCCCCGGTCGACCTCGCCGGGATCGCGCTGTTCTCCCTGCTGCTGCTCGCGTTGCTGTTCTACGTGATGGACCCCGGTGTCGGCGACCTGTGGCTCGTCGGGGCCGTGCTCGCGCTGGGCGCGGCGTTCACCGCGGTGGAACTGCGGGCCCGCACACCGTTCCTCGACCTGCGGATGCTCGCCGCGCACCCGGCGATCCTGCGGACGTATCTCCGCCAGGCGCTGAGCTTCCTGGTGATCTACGCGATCATGTTCGGCTACGTGCAATGGCTCGAGACCAGCCGCGGGCTGGGCGAATCCGCGGCCGGGGCGATGCTGCTGCCGATGTCGGTGGTGGCGGTCGCGGCCGCCGCGGCCTCGGGCCGGACGACCGGGGTCCGGCTGCGCCTGGTGCTCACCGCGGTCGCGCTGACGGTCGGCTCGGCGCTGCTCCTGCTGGTGGACCGCGGCACCTGGATCGTCGCGCTGGCGGGGCTGGCCGCGGTGTTCGGGCTGGCACAGGGACTGACGAGTGTGACCAACCAGACGACGCTGTACCGGGAGGCGCCCGCCGAGCAGATGGGCACCGCGAGCGGGCTGTTCCGCTCGGCGCAGTATCTCGGCGCGATCGTGGCGTCGACGCTGATAGCCCGGTGTTTCGGCGCCCACGCGAGCTCCGCCGGGCTGCACCAGCTGGGCTGGGCACTGCTGGTGGTCAGCCTGGTGCTCGTCGCGGTGACCGTGTTCGATCGGAGCCTCAGGACACCCCCGCCGCGTGCGGATACGGACAGCGGGGCGCACGATGGACCTCGTGACGCGTGATGCACCCACTGACGACGTAGACGAGTCCCAGCTCGAGGTCTCCAAGCCCAAGGACTGGGCCGCCGGGCTCCCCGGCGTGGCCGTCTCGCTGGTCCGCAGCATGGAGCAGATGGGCGCCGGGCGGACCGTGCGCACCCTGCGGCTGCTCAACCAGCGCGACGGGTTCGACTGCCCGGGCTGTGCCTGGCCGGAGCCCCGCGAGGCCGACGGCGAGCACCGCAAGCTCGCGGAGTTCTGCGAGAACGGCGCGAAGGCGGTCGCCGAGGAGGCCACCAAACGCCGGGTGGGCCGCGAGTTCTTCGCGAAGCACTCGATCGAGGAACTGCGCGGGAAGACGGACTACTGGCTGGGCCAGCAGGGCCGGATCACCGAGCCGTTCGTGCTGCGCGAAGGCGCTTCGCACTACGAGCCGATCGCCTGGCACGACGCGTTCGAGATCGTCGCCGACGAGCTGCGCGCGCTCGACGACCCGAACGAGGCGCTGTTCTACACCTCGGGCCGCACCAGCAACGAAGCCGCGTTCCTCTACCAGCTGCTGGCGCGCTCGTACGGCACCAACAACCTGCCGGACTGCTCGAACATGTGCCACGAGTCCTCCGGCGCCGCGCTGTCGGAGACCACCGGCATCGGCAAGGGCTCGGTGACGCTGGCCGACATCCACCGCGCGGACCTGATCGTGGTCGTCGGCCAGAACCCGGGCACCAACCACCCGCGGATGCTTTCGGCGCTCGAAGAGGCCAAGGCGAACGGCGCGCGGGTCATCGCCGTCAACCCGCTGCCCGAAGCCGGGCTGATGCGGTTCAAGAACCCGCAGAACGTGCGCGGGCTGGTCGGCAAGGGCTCCCCGCTGGCCGACGAGTTCGCCCAGATCCGGCTCGGCGGCGACCTGGCGCTGTTCCAAGCCATCGGGCACCTGCTGCTGGGCTGGGAGCGCGAAGCCCCTGGCACCATCGTCGACCGGCGGTTCGTCGACAGCGAGACCGAGGGCTTCGAGGATTACGCGAAGCACCTGCGGGAGATCGACTGGGCCGAGGTCGGCGCCGCGACCGGCTTGCCTCGCGACCAGATCGAGCGGGTGGCCAGGATGATCGCGAGCTCGAAGCGCACGATCTACTGCTGGGCGATGGGCCTGACCCAGCACAAGCACGCGGTGCAGACCATCAAGGAGGTCGCGAACCTCGCCTTGGTCCGCGGCATGATCGGCGAGCCGGGCGCGGGCCTCTGCCCGGTGCGCGGGCACTCCAACGTGCAGGGCGACCGGACGATGGGCATCTGGGAGAAGATGCCGGAGTCCTTTATGGACGCACTGGCCGAGGAATTCGGCATGTACGTCCCGCGCGCGCACGGGCTGGACACCGTCGACTCGATCCGCGCGATGCGCGACGGCGCGGCGAAGGTGTTCTTCGCGATGGGCGGCAACTTCGCCTCGGCCACCCCGGACACCGAGCTGACCGAACGCGCGCTGCGGTCGTGCTCGCTGACGGCGCACGTGTCCACCAAGCTGAACCGCTCGCACGTGGTGCACGGGAAGACAGCGCTGATCCTGCCGACGCTCGGCCGCACCGAGCGGGACCTCCAGCAGGCGGGCGAGCAGTTCGTCACCGTCGAGGACTCGATGTCGCAGGTGCACTCCTCGCGCGGGCGGCTGGCCCCGGCGAGCAAGGACCTGCTCTCGGAGATCGCGATCGTCTCGCGGCTCGCGGTACACCTGCTCGGCGCGGAGCACCGGGTGCCGTGGAAGGACTTCGAGGGCGACTACGACCTGATCCGCGACCGCATCTCGCGGGTGGTCACCGGCTGCGAGGACTACAACAAGCGGGTCCGCGAGCCGGACGGGTTCGTGCTGCCGAACGCGCCGCGCGACTCCCGCCAGTTCAGCGGGACCGAAAACGGCAAGGCGAATTTCACCGTTTCGGAGCTGGAGTTCCCGCAGGTGCCCGCAGGGAGGCTGCTGCTGCAGACCTTGCGCAGCCACGACCAGTACAACACCACGATCTACGGCCTGTCCGACCGCTACCGGGGCATCGAGGACGGCCGCCGTGTGGTGTTCGTCAACCCGGACGACCTGGCCGAGCTGGGGCTGGCCGACGGCGGGTTCGTCGACCTGGTCTCGGAATGGCGCGACGGCGACCGGCGTGCCCCGCGGTTCCGGCTGGTGTCGTACCCGACGGCCCGCGGCTGCGCGGCGGCGTACTTCCCCGAGGCCAACTCCCTGGTACCACTGGACTCGGTGGCGGACAAGTCGAACACCCCGGTGTCCAAGGCGATCGTGGTCCGCCTCGAACCCCTACCCACACCCTGACTCCCACCCGCACCCCCACCCCCACCCGCAACTCGTCGACGAGTCGTGGTCTCTTGCGCGCGAGAAACCGCAACTCGTCGACGAGTTGTGGTAGTTGTACGCGCAACGACCACGAGTCGTCGACGAGTTGCGAACCGGCGGGCGGGGTCAGTCGATGCAGTTGGCGGAGTCCGGCGTGATCGGGGTGTCCCCGGCCGGGGCGCCGCCGCCGTCCGAAGCGCCGGGCCCGGTGTAGACCTGCCCGAGCACGACCTGGATGTGCCCCGCCGGGACGGCTGAGGACTGCTGGGTGGTCAACCCGCCGAGCAGCTTCGCGACCTCCGCGCCCCGATCGGCCAGGTCCGGGCCGAAGCGCACCACCGAGGTGCGTCTCGGCTCGGTCGCGTTCCCGGTGTCGCCCTTCGTGAAACCCTTGTCCCCCAGGAAGCCCGCGACCCTCATGGCGAGACCTTCCTTGCCGCCGGCGTTGGAGACGTCGGCCGTCGGCCCCGCGGCGGGCGGCGGCGAAGCCGGTGGCGCGCCGATGAGGCTCGCGGCAAACGCCTTGACCTGCGCCGGATCCACCTGCACCGCGGTGGCATCCGGATTCGTCCGGCTGTAGCGGTAGTCGGGGTTGACCACCGGCACGGTCTCGAAGTTGATCCCGCCGCCGGAGATGCCCTTGAGCTGCCGCACGAAGTCGAGCAGATCCCAGTTCCCGTCCAGCACCACGGACCTCTTCACCGCGTCGACCAGGTCGGAGAGCTTTCCCGGGCTGGTCAGCGTGCCCTGCGAGAGCACCTGCTTCGCCAGCCCGGCCAGGAACACCTGCTGACGGCGGACGCGGTCAAGGTCGCTGCGGGGCAGGTTCTTGCGCTGCCGGACGAACGCCAGCGCGTCGGCGCCCTGGATCTTCTGGTGCCCGGCGGGGAAGTCCGCGCCGGAGTCCTCGTCCTTCGTCGCCTTCTTCAGGCAGACGTCGACCCCGCCGACAGCCTTGCTGATCTCGGAGAAGCTCAGCAGGTTCACCTCGGCGAAATGGTCGATCTTGACGCCGGTCAGGTCCTCGACGGCCTGCCGCGTGGCGCGCCGCGCGGCGGTGAGCGCGGCCTGGTCGATCTTGGCCTTGTCGGTCTCGCCCTGCGCCCGCAGCCGCGACGCTTCGGCGAGCTTCGCCGTCCCGAACGCGCCGTTGATCTTGCCCTTGCCGCCGTTGCCGGGCAGCGTGACGTAGGAGTCCCGCGGCACGGAAAACGCCTTCACCGTGTCCTGGCCGTTCGGGATCCGGAGCACGATGAGCGTGTCGGTGAGGTCGTCGCCGTTCGGACCCGCGCGCAGCTCCTGCAGCACCTCCTTGGGCAGCGGGTTGTCTTGGTTGTCGGTCCGCGCGTCCCGCCCGACCAGCAGGATGTCCAGTGAACCGTCGGCAGGCTGCTCACCGGGCGCGGTGGCCACGTCGCCGTCGATGACGTCCGACCTGGAGACGTCGTTGAGTGAGTTGTACGTCGTGTAGGCGTACGCCGTGCCGCAGAACACAGTGGCGGCGACGCCCGCGACGAGAATCTTCCCCAGGATGTGCACGACACTTCAGACGCCCCCGCGACCCGCCCCGCTGCATGAGTGACTCAGTTCACACTCAAGTCCGCAGGTGCGAGGCGCCGTTGAGATCCAGGATGGTGCCGGACGCCCAGGCCGCCTCGGGCGAAGCCAGGTACAGCACGGCGGCGGCCACCTCCTCGGGAGTGCCGACCCGGCCGAACGGGCTCTGCCCGCGCAGCGCCTCGCCCGAGGCCCCGGCCAGCTTGCCCGCCTGGCGCTCGGTGGCGATGAAGCCCGGCGCGACCGAGGCCACCGCGATGCCGTGCGGCGCCAGCGAAACCGCGAGCGACTGCCCGAACGCGTGCAGCGCGGCCTTGGTCGCCCCGTAGGCCGGGTGGTCCGGTTCGCCGCGGAACGCGCCGCGCGAGCCGATGTTGACGATCCGGCCCCAGGCGCCCCTGGCGATGAGGTGCCGGGTCACGCAGTAGGTCAGGTTGGCCGCACCCAGCAGGTTGACGTCGATCATCTCCCGCCAGCTCCGCTGCCAGTCCACATAGGACACCTTGGCGAGCGGGTGCCGGTTGGCCGGGGAAGGCGCCACCCCCGCGTTGTTGACCAGCACGTCGACCCCGCCCAGTTCCCGCTCGGCGACGTCGGCGATCCGTTGCGCCGCTTCGGGATCAGCCAGGTCGCCGCGGACAAGGACGTGGCCGGTGCCGGGCAGCACGGCCACCGTCTTCTCTGCCTCTTCTCGGTTTTGTCCATAATGGACGGCGACCCGGTCGCCCCGCCGGGCGAATTCGACCGCGGTGGCGCGGCCGATCCCGCGGGAGGCGCCGGTGACCAGCACCCCCCTCATCGCGCGAACAACCGCGACTCGTCGCGGAAGGCCTTGAACTCCAGCGCGTTGCCCGCCGGATCGTGCAGGAACATCGTCCACTGCTCCCCCGGCTCGCCCGCGAACCGCCGATAGGGCTCGATGACGAACTTCGTGCCCGCCGTGCGCAGCCGTTGCGCGAGCGCCTGGAACTCGTCGACGGTGAGCACCAGCCCGAAATGCGGCACCGGGACGTCGTGCCCGTCGACCGGGTTGTGGCCCGCCTCGGCGCGAGCGCCCGGGACGACGTGCGTGACCAGCTGGTGGCCGTGGAAGTCCCAGTCGGACCCATACCTCCGCGGACCGGCCCTCGCCCAGGCCGAGCACACCGCCGTAGAACTCGCGGGCGCGCGCCAGGTCGTCGACGGGGATGGCGAGATGGAAGGCGGGGCGGACGGACGCGGTCATGGCGCTCCTCGAACTCGGCGGTGTCCCCACCTTGAGCCACCGATGTGTTCATGTCAACATTAGGACATGAGCAGCTCGTCACTCCGCAAAGCCACCCGCCGGGGCCTGGCCGAAGAGTCCGCCGACCGCGTGCGGGAGGCGATCTTCGCCGGGCACTTCCCGCCCGGCGCGCCGTTGCGCGAGGTCGAGCTGGCCGCGTCGCTCGAGGTCAGCCGGGGTTCCGTGCGTGAGGGACTCGCGCTGCTCGAACGCGAAGGGCTCGTGCAGGGCGGCTGGCACCGCGGCACGACGGTCGTCGAGGTGACCACCGAGGACGTCGAAGAGGTCTACACGGTCCGGGGCGCGCTGGATCGCCTGGCCGCGACGACGGCACTCATCAGGGCGGCCGCTGAGCACCTGGCCGAGCTGGACGCGCTGGTGGACGCGATGGCGGCGGAGGTGACCCGTGACGCCGACGGCCCCCGGCTGCTCGCCCTGGACATCGCCTTCCACGACGAGATCTACGCCGCGGCGGGCAATCGCCGTCTCACCGAGGCCTGGCTCGCCGTGCGCTCCCAGGTCTTCCTCTTCCAGCTGCAGCGGATCTCGCTCGGCCACGAGCACTACCGCGCCCGCGTGGTGGACGAGCACCGCGAGCTCGCCACGCTGCTGCGCGGCGGCGACCGCACCGAGCTGGGCCGGGTCGCCGAGGAGCACGTCGACTCCGCCCGCCGCAGCCTGCTCTCCGGTCTCTCCGACCTCTCTGACTGCCCCTGAAGGCCACCTTCACGGCGTTTTACGCCGTGAAGGTGGCCTTCAGGGGCAGTGCTGAGGAGCGTGGGTGAGTTTCGCCTCGGCCAGTGCCGCGTCGACCTTGCGGTTGCTGGTCATGCTCGCGGTGACGAGCGTCATCGAGAGCAGGACCCCGGCGCCCGCGAAGTAGGGCGCGCGCAGCCCGGCGGCGGTCGCCAGCACCCCGCCGGACACCGCGCCGATCGGGCCCGCCGAGAGCGCCAAGAGCCGCGACGCCGCCGACACCCGGCCCATCAGCTGGTCAGGGACGATCGCCTGCCGCAGCGACACCCCGAGCACCATCGTGGCCGCCATCCCGCAGGCGCACACCGCGAACGCCACCCCGGCCCAGACCGGGTTGCGCGCCAGCCCGAGCGCGAGCACCGCGCCCGCCTCGACGACCGCGGTCACGGTGAGCGCGCGGCCGGTGCCGAACAGCCGGTCGACGCGGCCGGCCAGGAACGTCCCCAGCAAACCGCCCACACCCTCGCAGGCCAGGAACACGCCGTACCCGGCCGCGCCGAGGTGCAGTTCCTCGCGGACGAACAGGACCATCACGGCGTTTCCCGCGCCGAACGCCAGGTTCCCGACCGCGGGCCGCAGCGACAGGCCGAGCAGCAGACGGGTGCGGAACAGATAGCTCGCCCCTTCCTTCGCGTCGGCCCACAGCGAGGTCCGGACCTCGCGCGGCTTGACCGGCGTCGCGGGCAGGCTCCGGATCAGCACCGCGCTGAGCGCGAACGACGCGGCGTCGGCGAGGAACGGCACCATCCGGCTCAGCGCGAACAACGCGCTGCCCGCCGGCGGGCCGAGGAAGCCGTCCGTCGCGAGCTGCACCCCTCGAAGCCGAGTGTTGGCGAGCTGCAGGCGGCCCCGGTCGCGGTCGAGCAGCGCGGGCAGGAACGCCTGCGCCGCGGTGTCGAAGAACAACTGGCCGACGCCGAGCAGGAACGCCATCGCGATCAGCGACGGCACGCTCAGGACCCCCGTCGTCCCGGCGGCGAAGAGCGTCAGCAGCAGGACCGCGCGGGCGACGTCGGCGATCCACATCGTGCGGCGGCGATCCCAGCGGTCCACCAGCGCGCCGCCCACCAGACCGAGCAGCGGCCACGGCAGCAGAACCGCGCCGGAGACCAGGCTGACGGTCACCGGATCGCCGGTCAGCGTGGATGCCAGCAGGGGCAACGCGGCGAAGTAGATCCCGTCGCCCGTCGAGGAAATCGCGGACGCCGTCCAGAGCCGGGTGAACGCGGGCGGAAGCGCGGCAGTCACTCGCCGTCCTCCTTGACGATCCCCGGCCGGAAGAACGCGACCGCGAGCGTCGCCTCGGGCCCGCCGGAGGACCGTTCGTCCCGCAGCTCGTCGAGCAGCGCGGTGAGCCGCTCGGTGAACTCGACGAACCTGTCCTCGCTGATGCGCGTGTGCTGCATCCGCACGAGC
This sequence comes from Amycolatopsis sp. H20-H5, assembly GCF_035828755.1. Lineage (NCBI taxonomy): Bacteria > Bacillati > Actinomycetota > Actinomycetes > Pseudonocardiales > Pseudonocardiaceae > Amycolatopsis > Amycolatopsis sp. H20-H5. Next base: position 31,647 of record NZ_JAYMZS010000059.1, read on the forward strand.
TTCGGCGAGTCCTCCCGCGCCGTCGCGAGGTCGTCGAGGGCGTGCCGCAGCACCACGTCCCGCTGGCCGGGGGCCGGTTCGGGCAGCACGATGCGGCGCGCCGTATGCGCGTAGTAGCGCTCGACCACGCCCCGGACCTTCCGGGTGTTCACCACGCGGATCAGCCCGGCCCGCTCCAGCAGCCGCATGTGGTAGCTCGAGCTGCCCTTGGCCAGCTCGAGTTTCGCGGCGACCTGGGTGATGGTCGCGGGGCCGTCGCGCAGCACGGCCAGGATCCGGTGGCGGACCAGGCTGTTGACGGCGCGAAGCTGCTCCGCGGTCGTGACGTGGACGGCGTCGTCAGGGGGAATCTCGGGTTCGTCGGGCACGACAGCTATGGTCAACGACTCTTAACCATAAGTCAAGAGTCGTTGACCATTGAGCCTCGCGCGGCTACCCCCCGAAGAGCTGGACCACCTTGAGCACGAGTTCGTACACCCCGTAAAGGAACGGGAGGCCCACCCACAACCAGGCCAGCACCATCAGCCCGGACCGCTTGGTCTCGACCGGCTCGCTCATCGCGCCTCACTCTCCGCCGCCGCGGCGTCGGCCGCCGGTTGGTGGAACCTCGGGTTCACCGGCCGGACCAGCTCGTTGGCGACGAAGCCGACGGCCAGCAGGCCGATCATGATGAAGAACGACGTCGAGTACAGGTCCGGCCCCTGTTTCCCGGCCCGCTTCTGACTGTCCGCGATCGCGTTCACGATCAGCGGGCCGAGCACCCCGGCCGCCGACCACGCGGTGAGGAGCCTGCCATGGATCGCGCCCACCTGGTACGTGCCGAACAGGTCCTTCAGATACGCCGGGACGGTCGCGAAACCGCCACCGTAGAAGGAAAGGATCACCATGGCGCAGAGGACGAACACCACCTTCGAGGAGTTCGTCGTCAGCGCGATCGTCAGGTACAGCAGCGCGCCGAGCCCGAGATAGAGCCGGTAGATGTTCTTACGCCCCACCAGGTCCGAAGTGGACGACCAGACGAACCGGCCCAGCATGTTCGTCAGCGAGAGCAGCGCGACGAACCCGGCCGCCGCCGAGACCCCGATCGGGGCGGAGGTCTGCTTGAAGAAGTCGGTGATCATCGGCGACGCCTTTTCCAAGATCCCGATCCCGGCCGTCACGTTGAAGCACAGCACCACCCACAGCAGCCAGAACTGGGGCGTCTTGATGGCGTTGGCCGCCGAAACGTTCGCGCTGGTGATCATCACGTTGCCGTGATCGGTCTTCGGCTGCCAGCCCGCCGGTTTCCAGCCGTCGGCGGGAACCCGGATCAGCAGGATCCCGAGCGACATGAACACCGCGTAGACCAGACCGTGGATCAGGAAGGCCGTCGCGACCGTGCCCGCCGACCAGGGCGCCGTGCCGAGCATCGACGAGGACCACGGCGAAGCGATGAGCGCGCCGCCGCCGAAGCCCATGATCGCGATCCCGGTGGCCATGCCCGGCCGGTCCGGGAACCACTTGATCAGGGTGGACACCGGCGAGATATACCCGATGCCGAGCCCGATCCCGCCGACGCCGCCGTAGCCGAGCACGACCAGCCAGTACTGCGAGGTCGCGACGCCCAGCGCGGACAGCAGGAAACCCGAGCAGAAGCACAGCATCGACACGAACATCGCCCAGCGCGGTCCCTTGCGCTCGACCATCGTGCCGCCGAACGCCGCGGACAGGCCGAGCATGACGATGCCCAGCTGGAACGGGAGCGCGCTCTGGGTGCCGGTCAGGCCCATCGTCTTTTCGAGCGGCGGTTTGAACACGCTCCAGGCGTACGCCTGCCCGATCGAAAGGTGGACCGAGAGCGCCGCCGGCGGGACGAGCCAGCGGCTTCATCCCGGTGGGGCGACGGTACGGGAACGGTCCAGGAAGCCGAGAGCCATCGAGCGCCTCCGTAGGCTGGAGTGATGCAGGGAATGTATTACTTAAACCCCGGCGTTGCACACTCCGGTTGTCGAAAGTCGTACAGGAGGCTTCAGGTGGTGGAGGAATGGGCCGCGTAACGGTGCGCCGTCCGGTCCGGATGATCCGGGCGACCGGCGACGTGAGGAGGCCCGACGCGCTCGCCGCGGAGGAGCCGCTGGAGCTCCGCGTCGACGGCAAGGCACTGGCGGTGACCATGCGCACCCCCGGGAACGACGTCGAACTCGCCCACGGCTTCCTGCTGACCGAGGGCGTGCTGGGCTCCCGTGAGGACGTCGCCTCCGCGCGCTTCTGCGACGGCGTCGACGACCAGGGCCGCAACACCTACAACGTGCTCGACGTCGCGCTCGCCGACGGCGTCCCACCGCCGGAAACGGGCGTGGAACGCAACTTCTACACGACGTCCTCGTGCGGGGTCTGCGGCAAGGCCGCGCTCGACGCGGTCAAGCTCCGCAGCCGCTTCTCCCCCGGCGACTCGCCGTTCACGGTGCGCACCGAGGTCCTCGCCGGGCTGCCCGGCGCCCTGCGCACGCAGCAGAAGGTGTTCGCCACCACGGGCGGCCTGCACGCGGCCGCGCTGTTCGATTCCGACGGCTCGCTGGCCGTGGTCCGCGAGGACGTCGGCAGGCACAACGCGGTCGATAAGGTGCTCGGCTGGGCATTGCTCAACGGCCGGATCCCCGCCGGGGACAACGGTTTGCTGGTGTCCGGGCGGGCATCGTTCGAGCTTGTGCAGAAGGCCGCGATGGCCGGTGTCGGGCTGCTGGCCGCCGTTTCGGCACCGTCCTCTTTGGCCGCCGAGCTCGCCGACGAGAACGGCATGACCCTCATCGGCTTCCTGCGCGGCGACAGCATGAACCTCTACAGCGGCGAGCAGCGCGTCCTGTCCTAGCCCGCCGTTGGCGCCCAGTTCCCGTGGAAACCGTGCGGCACGCGGTCGGGCAGGTGGATCGCGGCGACCGTGTCCAGCGTGCCCGCGTCGAGCAGGGTGAGGTCGCTGCGCCCGGTCGTGGCGTCGAACACGAAGCCCATCAGCACGCCGTCGTCCTCGGCCGCGTCCTCGCCGGACGGAACGAACACGAACTCGCCGGGCTGCCCGCCGGGGCCGAAGGACCTGGTCCGCACGCTGCGGTCGCGCAGGTCGTGCTTGAGCAGCGTGCCGGACGAGCTCGCACCGTCGTCGGTCGCCATCGCGTAGCCGTAGCGGTGCTGCCTGCCGACCAGCCGCTCGTCGACGCGGGGGAACTCCTGGCCGCGGTCGTCGAGACGCTCCTCGACGACCTTGCCGCCGGCCAGGTCGACAGTCCAGCGGTCCAGCGTCGGCCTGCCCTCGCCGGGTCCCCGGCGTTCGGCGTCGAACATGCGCGGGTGGCGGACGACGTCGAGCACGATGCTGTCCCCGTCGTCGTAGGCGTTGAGCGGATGGAACACGTAGCACGGCTCGACCTCGAACCAGCGCACGTCCTTCGATCCACCCTCGCGCGGCATGACGCCGATCCGCGCCGGGTACTTCGGAGTCCAGCTGTACGGGAAGCCCGACCCCGAGCCGCCTTCGAGCCGCCTGCCGATCATCGCGGTGATCGGGTCCGGCACCCGCACCCGGCCGAGCAGCGCGGAGACGACGAGCTTCGCCGGGGTGCGCAGGAACCGCGGCACGACCGCGGACAACCCCTGCTCGACGTCGAAGGTGACCGGCAGGTCGTAGAACACCACGTGGTTCTCGGTCAGGGAGAAGTCGTGCATCATCGGTGAACCGGCGACCTCGACGTCGACCGTGCGCCGGGCCCGGCCGTCGACGCCGATCACCGAGTACTGCACCCGGTTGCCACGGCCGAAGAAGTACGAGACGGCGTGCAGCTCACCGGTGCGCGGATCGCGCTTCGGGTGGGCGGTGTAGCCCCCGCGCAGCGTGCCGTCGAAGTCGCAGGGCCCCACGGTATCGAGCTCGTCGGTCAGCTCGTAGTTGGCGAGCCCGCTCTCGACCAGCGCGAGCGTCTTGCCAGCGTGGCTGATCACGTTGGTGTTGGCGCCGATGGCCTCGAACCCGGCGTGCGGCTTCCGCGGGCCGCGCGGCTCACCGAGCTTCGAGGCGGCGCGCGGGCCGCGGACCCATCGGTTGCGGTACCACTCGGCGCGGCCGTCGCGCAGGCGAACCCCGTGCACCATCCCGTCGCCGGTGAACCAGTGATAGGCCTCGGGGTCCACTTCGGACAGCGGGTTCGGCCCGTTGCGCAGGTACCGGCCGTCGAGGTGCGCCGGGATGGAGCCGGTCACCTCGAGCTCGGTGATCGTGTGCTCCTGGCTGATCGGCGCGAGGTTGTCTTCGAGAAACCTGTTGGCCATGGTGGGACCTCCCAGCGGACTATAACGAAGTTATGCTCCAGGTATAACAGAGTTATGGTTGACTGGCAAGCATGAGTGGATCCGAAGTGAAGGCCAAACTGGTCGACGCGGCGGTGCGCCTGCTCGCCGAAGGCGGGCCGGAGACCCTGCAGGCACGGAAGCTGGCGGCCGAGGTGGGCGCGTCGACGATGGCCGTCTACACCCATTTCGGCGGGATGGGTGCCCTGGTCGACGCCGTCGCGCGCGAGGGGTTCCGGCAGCTCAGCGCGAACCTGGCCCAGGTGCCCGTCACGGCCGACCCGATCGCTGACATCTTCGCCCAGGCACTCGCGTACCGGGCGACGGCCGTGGGGAACCCGCAACTGTTCGCCGTCACCTTCGGGCAGTCCTCGCCCGGCGGCAAACGCGCGAGCCTGCAGAACCTGACCGCCGAGGAGAACCGCTCGAAGCCGCATGACGGGCTGGAGGCGTTCGGCTACCTCGAGCGCTCGTCCGCGCGGGCGATCGAGGCCGGGCGGTTTCACCCGATCGAGCCGTTCACCGCCGCGGCTCAGCTCTGGAGCGCCCTGCACGGCTACGTCACGCTGGAGACTTCCGGCCACTTCGGGGACGACGAACAGGGAATCGTGCACATACTGATGCCACTCGGTGTCACCTTGGCGGTCGGACTCGGGGACACTATGGATGCAGCTCAGCGCTCCGCGGCGGTGGCGAGGACCACTTGGAGTGACGCCCAGCGAAACGCGAACGGGCATTCGGGCGATGTCCAGGTCACAAGTGAGCCTGCCCAGGCAACCTTCGGGCGGGCTCCCGACGTCTGATCGTGCGAGGGCGCTTGACGACGGGGGACGAATGAACGGCAACGAAGACGGCGAGAGCGCCGGGCATGACGAGCGCGAGCGGGAGCACATCCCGGGCAGCGGCGTCGCCCGCAGATGGCTGAGCCGTCGTTCCGTGCTGATCGCCGGGGCGTCCGGCCTGGGCGTGGCCGGTCTGGCCGCCGGGACCGCGACCGGTGCCCTGCCGTTCAGCGCACCCCTGCAGCGGGCCCTCGGGGTCGCCTCGTCCAACCCGACGACCCAACTCGGCACCCCGCGCGTGGACCGCGTCTACTCCGCGGCCCGCGGGCGCGAGATCGACCTGGTCACCATGCTCCCGACCAAGACCCCGGCCCGTGGCCTGCCGATGTCGCTCATGCTGCACGGCCTGCACGGCAACGCCCGCGGCGCGGCGCCGTCCGGCCTGCTCAAGCAGCTCAGCAGCGACGTCGCCCGCAAGGCGGTGCCCGCGTACGGCTTCGTCGCGGTCGACGGCGGCGACAACTACTGGCACGAGAACCACCCCGGCGACAACCCGATGGCGATGCTGCTCGAAGAGGTCCCCCGCTGGCTGCGGGAACGGGGTCTCGGCGGTGTCGATGGCCTCCCGTTCGCCTGCACCGGCGTCTCGATGGGCGGCTTCGGCGCGCTGCTCTACGCCAAGCGACGCCTGGAACGGCGGCAGCCACTCGCGGCGGTGGCCACGCTGGCCCCGGCGCTGATCACGTCCTGGGCCGAAATGAGCAAACGGAACGCGTTCCACGACGCGGCCCAGTGGACCTCGCTCGACCCGCTGAGCTACGTCGACGTGATCAAGAGCGTCCCGATGGGCATCTGGTGCGGCACCGAGGACCCGTTCATCACCGGCGTCCGCCGCTTCATCGACGAGGCCCACCCGGCTGTCGCCCACATGGCGCACGGCAAGCACGGCGACGCCTTCAACCGCACGGTCGTCCCCAGCGTGGTCAGCTTCCTCGGGAAGCACGTGCCCCGCACGGCCTGACGGCTTGGCGCCAGAAGGCCATGCGGGGCGGACGGGAGCAAAGGACCTTTGCTGTCGCCGGGTCGTCCAGCATCGGCCGGGTGGCGGTCCCGGAGCGGCCCGAGTGCGCAAGGCGGAAGAACGGGCGGGCGCTGACCGGGCGCGTCTCTACGCCGACACGCGGAAGAAGGTGCGGGTGGTGGTGCCGTCCGGCCTGCGGTGCAGGCGGACGAGGTCGGCGAGCTGGTTGACCAGCAGCAGGCCGCGACCGCCGAGCTGGCCGGGGAGGGCGGGGCGGCGGCCCGCGAGGGGGTCGCCGAAAACGCCGTGGTCGACCACCTCGCACACCACCTGATCGTGCTGGCGCCACAGCTGGACGACGCCGTGCCCGGCGCCGTGGACGACGCTGTTGGCGCAGAGTTCCGCGCCCGCCAGCACCAGGTCACGCAGGCGGTCGCCGCGAAGACCGGCGCGCTCGGCGTGGATGCGGGTGAAGGTCCTGGCGGCGGCCAGGCTCCCGAGGTCGAAGCGGAAGACCCCAGCATGCTCCGGGGACGGAAGGGGCAGGTTGTATTCGGCGAACAGGGCGTCCGGGGCGTAGGCGACGCTGGGCCGTTCACCCTGCGCGTTCCTCAGCGCCGGGTGGCTCCTGGCCGCGTCGTCGAGGACCGATCGGGCGAGCCCGGCGGCGTCGTAGGGGCAGAGCACCGTCACGTCGCGACCCGCGAAAGCCCGGTTGATCAGTGCCTCGTGTTGCACGCAGGCCGGATACTCGAAACCGGAGCGGCCGGGCCAGATCGGCTCGCCGACCAGGCGGACCGGGCCGGGGTGCTCGTCGGCGAACGCCAGCAGGAAGCCGGGGAGGATACGGCCGGGGTTGCGGCCGGCCTCGTTCATGTCGATCAGCCGGACCCGCGGGGCGAACTCGCCCAGCTCGGCTTCGACGAGATCGAGTTTCGGCCGGGGGACGGCCACTGCCACGGGCTCATCGGCCAGCAGGCCCTCGAGCACGAACGGAATGATTCCGGCCAGGTACTCCGCGTCACCCCGGTAGAACAAAGCCGGATGCCGAAACGGCTCCAGGGGTACTTCCACGAGGCGGACATACCCCCGACCGCAGCAGGTCAAACCCTCCGGCAGCCAAAGCCCGGAAACTCACTCGAGCCAGCGGCCGACGACCGAGATCAGCCAGAAACCCACGATCGTCGCGGCGAGGTAGAACCCGGACCACACCAGCAGCGGCCGGTGCTCACCTTCGGGAACCGCACGGACCCGGTGCAGCGCGAAACCGGCCACCAGGAACAGCGGCACCGGCAGCAGTGGCAACGGCGACAACCGTGACGCCACCGCCACCACGCAGGTGCCGGTGAGCACCACCAGCACGATCACCAGAGCGCGGTGCAACCGCGGATGCTCCAGGTAGGCGGCGTTGACGATGCGCTCGGTCAGGTCGCCGAGGCTCCGGGTCTCGCCCGGATCCACGGCGTCCAGATCCGGAGCCTCGTTCTCACCGCCGGGTGCGGTTAGCGACACGGTAGTCATCCTGTGTTGTCCAGTCGGTCAAGGAGGTCCTCCGGGCCAGCGCGGCCCGGAGGAGACCGTCAGGCCGACTTCTCCCCCCGCTCGCCGCCGCGCTGCCGCCGGGAAGGCTGGCGCGCGACGATCGTCGGGTTCACGTTCTCGCGCACGGTCTGTTCCGTGATCACGACCTTGGCCACGTCGTCGCGGCTGGGGATGTCGTACATCACCGGCTGCAGGACCTCTTCCATGATCGCACGCAGGCCACGGGCGCCGGTTCCGCGGAGCACGGCCTGGTCGGCGATGGCCTCGAGCGAGGTCGGCGTGAACTCCAGCTCGACGTTGTCCATCTCGAAGAGCTTCTTGTACTGCTTCACCAGCGCGTTGCGCGGCGCCGTCAGGATGCTGACCAGCGACTCCTTGTCCAAGCTGGTGACCGTCGCCACGACCGGGAGCCGGCCGATGAACTCCGGGATCAGCCCGAACTTGATCAGGTCCTCGGGCATGGTCTCCGAGAACACGTCGCTCTCGTCGATCTCGGCCTTGGTGCGGATCTCCGCACCGAAGCCCAGCCCGCGCTTGCCGACCCGCTCGTTGATGATCTTCTCCAGCCCGGCGAACGCGCCGGCCACGATGAACAGCACGTTCGTCGTGTCGATCTGGATGAACTCCTGGTGCGGGTGCTTGCGCCCGCCCTGCGGCGGCACCGAGGCGGTGGTGCCCTCGAGGATCTTCAGCAGCGCCTGCTGCACACCCTCGCCGGAGACGTCGCGGGTGATCGACGGGTTCTCCGACTTGCGGGCGATCTTGTCGACCTCGTCGATGTAGATGATGCCCGACTCGGCGCGCTTGACGTCGTAGTCCGCGGCCTGGATCAGCTTGAGCAGGATGTTCTCGACGTCCTCGCCGACGTAACCGGCTTCGGTCAGCGCCGTGGCGTCCGCGATGGCGAACGGGACGTTGAGCATCTTGGCCAGCGTCTGGGCCAGGTAGGTCTTGCCGCAGCCGGTCGGCCCGAGCATCAGGATGTTGGACTTCGCCAGCTCGACGGTCTCGTCCTTGGCGTCCTTCGGCCCGGCCTTGTCGTCGGCCTGCACCCGCTTGTAGTGGTTGTACACCGCCACAGCCAGCGTCTTCTTGGCGTCGTCCTGGCCGATGATGTACTGCTCGAGGAACCCGTGGATCTCCGCGGGCTTGGGCAGCTCGTCGAGTTTGACCTCGCCGGCTTCGGCCAGCTCCTCCTCGATGATCTCGTTGCAGAGGTCGATGCACTCATCGCAGATATAGACCCCGGGGCCGGCGATGAGCTTCTTCACCTGCTTTTGGCTCTTCCCACAGAAAGAACACTTCAGCAGGTCTCCGCCGTCACCGATCCGTGCCATGGCCGTTGACCTCGTCCCCTCCGGTGCGCTTTCACACACCTGACTGCCTTACCCGCCCCGGTCACGGATGACCTCTGGGAGCACACACACTGACACTGACGGTACCCGTCCGACGCTCCCGGCGGGAGCACCATCGAGGTTTCCACCGCGTGCCGGGAGCCGACCATAGACCAGGAAGCCGGTGCGTGTCGTCTCCCGACACGCACCGGTTCCGGCCGGATCAGCTGGCCGAGCCCTTGCGGTACGGAAGCACCTCGTCGATGATCCCGTACTCCATGGCCTCCTGAGCGGTCAGGATCTTGTCCCGCTCGATGTCCTTCTTGATCTGCTCGGGATCCTTGTTCGTGTGCTTGGCCAGGATGGTTTCCATCTGCTGGCGCACCCGCTGGATCTCGTTGGCCTGGATCTCCAGGTCGGAGACCTGGCCGTAGGTGCCCTCGGTGGCCGGCTGGTGGATGAGCACCCGCGAGTTCGGCAGCGAGAAGCGCTTGCCCGGCGTACCGGCGGCCAGCAGCACGGCGGCGGCCGAAGCGGCCTGGCCGATGCACATGGTGACGATGTCGGGACGGACGTACTGCATCGTGTCGTAGATCGCCATCAGCGCCGTGAACGAGCCACCCGGCGAATTGATGAGGATCATGATGTCGCGGTCCGGGTCCTCGTGTTCGAGGTGCAGCAGCTGGACCATGACGTCGTTCGCCGACGCGTCGTCCACCTGCACGCCGAGCATGATCTGCCGCTCCTCGTACAGCTTGTTGTACGGGTTCGACTCCTTGATGCCGTAGCTGGTGCGCTCGACATAGGAGGGCAGGACGTACCGCGACTGCGGGGTGCGGGGTGCGTGGAAATCACCCGGAAGCTGGAAGTTGCTCATTGAAAGTCTCCTGTCGCCCTTCGCCGGAGTCAGTTCGCGCCCGGAGCCGGGTTGTCCCGGGTCAGAACCTGGTCCACGAAGCCGTATTCCTTGGCCTCCTGCGCGGTGAACCAGCGGTCGCGGTCACCGTCCTTGATGATCTGCTCGACGGTCTGGCCGGTCTGCTCCGCCGTGATCTTGGCGAGCTCCTGCTTCCACTTGCCGAACACCTCGGCCTGGATCGCGATGTCCGAGGCGGTACCGCCGACACCCGCCGACGGCTGGTGCATCAGGATCCGCGCGTGCGCCAGCGAGTAGCGCTTGCCGGGCGTGCCCGAGGAGAGCAGGAACTGCCCCATCGAGGCCGCCAGCCCCATCGCGTACGTCTGCACGTCCGGCTTGATGAGCTGCATGGTGTCGTAGATGGCGAAACCGGCCGTCACCGAACCACCGGGCGAGTTGATGTAGAAGCGGATGTCCGACTCGGAGTCATCGGCGTCCAGCAGCAAGAGCTGCGCGGTGATCCGGTTGGCGATCTCATCGTTGACCTCGGAACCGAGGACGATGATGCGCTCCTGGAGCAGCCGCTCGGAGACCGAGTCGGTCAGATTGAGCCCGGCGGTCGTGGACCGCGCCTCGGGCATGTGCTGCGTCACGTCTGCCTGCCTTTTCGCCGCTGGCGAGCGGTCTCGCGACCGGCCGCCCAGGTTTTTTCAGAGCTGGAGTTCAGCACTGGAGTTCAGTGCTGGAGCTTCCAGGTGCTGAAGATCTTGCAACCGACACTAACGAACTTGGGCGGTGCAGAATGCCTGACACCGCCCAAGTTCGCTGAGAGCTTTACTTTCCGTCGGTCGCGCCGGCCTCTACGGTGACCGGCGTCTCCTCAGCGGCCTCGGTGACCTCGGTGGGAGCCTCTTCCGGCGCGCCGAACAGCTCGTCGAGGTTGACCTCGGCGCCGGACGCGTCGGTCACGGTGGCCTTGCGGACGACACCGGCGAGCGCCTTGCCCCGGCGGACGTCGGCATAGATCGCGGTCAGCTGACCGGACTGCTGCGCCCGCTGGACGTACTCGTCCGGGCTGATCCCGAAGCGCTGGGCCTGGTACATGATCCGCTCGGTGAGCTCGCCGTCGTTGACGGAGGTCTTCTCGTTGTCGGCGATGGTGTCCAGCAGCAGCTGCGTGCGGACGGCCTTCTCCGACTCCTCGCGGACCTCGGCGTCGAACTCCTCGACGGTCTTGCCCTCGGCCTCGAGCGCCTTCGCGAAGGCGGCCTCGTCGTGCTCGAACTGGTGGATCGCGTCGTGCTTGCGGTTCTCGATCTCGCCCTCGAGGACCTTCTCCGGGATCGGGACCTCGGTGCGCTCGAGCAGCTCCTCGAGGATCTTGTCCCGCGCCTGCACGCCCTGCTGCATCTTCTTGACCTTGGCGAGCCGCTCACGTAGGTCGGCCTTGAGCTCGTCGAGCGTGTCGAACTCGCTCGCCAGCTGGGCGAACTCGTCGTCGGGCTCGGGCAGCTCGCGCTGCTTGACCGTCTGCACGGTCACGCTGACCTCGGCGTCCTTGCCGGCGTGCTCGCCTGCCACCAGCTGGGTGGTGAACGTCTTGGTCTCGCCGGCGGCCGCGCCGACGATGGCCTCGTCGATGCCGTCGACCAGCTGGCCGGAGCCGATCTCGTAGGACAGGCCGGTGGTCGAGGCGTCCTCGACCTCGGCGCCGTCCACGGTGGCGGCCAGGTCGATCGAGACGAAGTCGCCGTTCTCGGCGGGGCGCTCGACGCCGGTGAGCGTGCCGAAGCGGGCGCGGAGCTCGTCCAGCTGCTCGTCGACCTCGGTGTCGGTCAGGTCGACGTCGTCGACCGTGACGGCGAACCCGTCGAAGTCGGGCAGGGTGATCTCGGGCCGGATGTCGACCTCGGCGGTGAACTCGAGCACCTCGCGGTCCTCGAGCTTGGTCACCTCGAACTCGGGCTGGCCGAGCGTGCGCACCTCGCCGGCGCGCACGGCCTCCATGTACTTGGCCGGGATGACCTCGTTGACGACCTCATCGAGCACCGGGGCTCGCCCGATCCGGCTTTCCAGTACGCGAGCGGGCGCCTTGCCTGGACGGAAGCCCGGGATGCGAACCTGCTGGGCGATCTTGCGATATGCGCGTTCGAAGTTCGGCTTGAGTTCGTCGAACGGCACCTCGACATTGATCTTGACTCGCGTCGGGCTGAGCTGCTCGACGGTGCTCTTCAACGTAATCTCCTCGAGCGGTAACGGTGTGTTTGGACAATCCGGCAGATTGTTCCCTGGTCACCTGCGGACCGGGACGACCGAGTCTAGGCCAGCGGACAGCCAGGCCCGGTCCCGGGCTCTTCCAGACGCCCCGCGGCCCGCACCGGGCCCTCAGCCGCCGAGCAGCCTGGCGACCACCCAGCCCATCCGCTCGGCCGCGTCGTCGACCCCGGCCGTGGGCCGCACCAGGTGACTGAGCAGCAGCCGCACCAGTGACTCGACCGCCACGGTCCACTCGTCCGGGGTCAGCGGGGCGGCCGGGTAACACTGCCGCAGCATCGGCGCGATAGCCGCCACAGCCTGCTCCAGCACCGGGCCGGACCGGGTGGTGAGCAGCGGGAGCAGGCTCTCCCGGCCGCCGGACGACCCGGAAAGGACGGTTCGCAGCAGCGGGTTCGCCTGAGCGGCCTCGAGGGCGTACCGGACCGCCGCGGTCACCCCGGCGACCGGATCCGCGGGATGGCGCGCGAGCACGTCGCCCACCCCCGTGGCGAACCCGTCGGTCTCGCGCAGCATCAGCGCCTCGGCCAGTTCCGGCTTGGAGCCGAGCTCGTTGTAGACCGTCTGGCGGCTCACCCCGGCGCGCGCGGCGAGCTTGCCCATGGTGACGCTGGCCCAGCCGTCGGCGCGGGTCAGTTCCGCCGCTTCGGCGAGCAGGCGCTCCCGCAGGGCGGGGGCGACGGAGGTGCCGGTACTCACGAAACCGAGCATACCGGTGGGTTTGGCTGGTCAGGGACGTTTACAACCGGGTCACGGTTGTCTACCGTGACAGCTCTTGTCCCGGCCTTGTCCCGGAGTCGTCGACCGAGGAGACCACTCGATGTCCGTCGTCGATAGCCCCCGCGGCATCCGCGCCACGGCCTTCCGCGCGGCCGACTTCGAGGCCGCCCGCCGGGGCACTCCCAACCCGAGACGGCCGCTTCCCGCCGCGTCGATGCCCGCCGTCGCGCTGTTCTGTCTCGGCGCGGCCGTGTGGGCGGGCGCGACCTGGCTGGCACTCGCCGGTCTCGCGCCGCTCTGGCTCACCATCACCCTGCAGGCACTGGTCACCTGGGGGATGTTCACCGTCCTGCACGAGTCGGTCCACCACGCCGCCGGCAAGCTCACCTGGCTCAACGAGACGCTCGGCAGGCTCTCGATGCCGTTCGTCGCGGCGTACGGCTCCTATCCGGCCTTGCGCCACATCCACCTGGAGCACCATCACAACCTCGCCGCGGACACCGGCCCGGAGGAGTGGACGGCCCGCGGCAGGTGGTGGCAGCTGCCGCTGCGCTGGCTCACCATCGACGCCTGGTACGTGCGGTTCTACGCCCGGCACATGCCCGCGCGGCCCGACTGGGAACGCCTGGAGACCACCGCCACGGTGACCGTCGCGGTCGCCGGGATGGTCGCGCTGGCGGTGACCGGCCACGGCGGGGAGCTGCTGGCCGTCTACCTGATCCCCCAGCGGATCGGCCTGGGGCTGGTGGCCTGGTGGTTCGACTGGCTGCCGCACCACGACCCGGCGGCGACCCACCGGCCGCGCGCGCGGTTCGGCGCGGCCAGGGTGCGCGCGGGTCTCGGCCGGTTGGCGAGCCCGCTTTCGACGTACCGTGACTACCACCTGGCGCACCACCTGCACCCGGCCATCCCGTTCCACCACTATCTCGGCGCGGGCAGGCACGAGGTCGCCGAGCCGCCGGACCGGGTCCTCGAGCAGGCGCGTCCCGTCATTCCCCCGCAGAACCGGGAGCACCGCTTCCACCCGCTGCGGATCGCGGAGGTCCGTCCGCTGACGCCGGACGCGGTGTCGGTGACCTTCGACGTGCCCGCCGAGCTGGCCGGGACGTTCCGGTTCGCCGCGGGCCAGCACGTCACCGTCCGGTCCACTGTGGATGGCCAGGAGCTCAGGCGCACCTACTCCGTGTGCTCGCCCGCGGACTCGGGGCCGCTGCGGATCGCCGTGAAGCGCCACGACGGCGGCACGTTCTCGACCTACGCGAACACCGTCCTGAAGACCGGCGACACCCTCGACGTGCTGCCACCTTCGGGCGGGTTCATCGCGATCCCCCAGCCCTGCCGCCCGGCGCGCTACGTCGCGCTGGCGGGCGGCAGCGGCATCACCCCGATCCTGTCGATCCTGTTCACGCTGCTGCTCGCCGAGGAGCACAGCAAAGCGACCCTGCTCTATGTCAACACCTCCGGCGAGAGCGCGATGTTCGCCGACGAGCTGACGGTACTGGCGCGGCAGTTCGACGGGCGCCTGCACGTGGTGCACTACCGCACCGACGAGCGGGATCCGGACCTGCACACACCGCGGGCCCCCCGGCCGTTCGACACCCTCGGCGAGGCGCTCGCCATCTCGCACGAGCGCTACCAGCGCGGCCGCCTCGACGGCACCCGGCTGCGCGCGCTGCTACAGGGCAGGCTGCACCCGTCGAAGGTCGACGAGTGGTTCCTGTGCGGGCCCGGCGGCCTGCTCGACATGGCGCGCGCGACGCTCGCCGCCCAGGACGTGCCCGGCGAGAACGTCCACTTCGAGCTCTTCCGGGCCGCGAACGGCTTCGACTCCCCCTGATGGCCACCTTCACGGCGTTTTACGCCCATGCCCAGGGACTTAAGAAGCTGACCGTGTCCGTTGCGAGGCTCTTTTTTACCTGGTCAACCGATTGGCGAGCCGTGATCGCCGGGTTCGCCGTGGCCTGGTCGCGCTCGTCCGGTCCAGAAGTCCCTGAAGGCCACCATGAGGGCGTCTAAGTCCCTCATGGTGGCCTTCAGCGCACACTAGAATCGGGCAAGTCGGAATCAAACGGACTAAAGTGCGGCATTTTCGTCCTTTGTGGACGGAGGATGCACCTGGGTGACTGCCCCTGATGGCCACCTTCAGGGTCAGCGGCCGCCCTGGGTGGCGGTGGTGGCTTCGGTGACCGTCTTCGCGGTCGCCGTGTCGCCGGAGGTCGTGGACACCACGGTCACCGTGTCCCCGCTGGCGACGCCCGTCGCCATGGCGGCGTCGATTGTGTACACCTTGCTGAACCCGTCGTCGCTGAGCGCGGTGAGTGAGGTCGCGCCGAGCGCGGTCACCTTGCCGGTCTGCGTGAGCTGAGTGACGTAGCCGCCGTTGCCGTCGGAGACGACGTATTCCCCGTGCAGCGCGGAGCCGAGCCCGGCGGCCGCGCCGCCCGTCGCGCCGGGGAACTGGCCGCCGAACTGGCCGCCGAACTGGCCGCCCTGGCCCGTGGCGGTGGTGTCCGTGGTCGACGAAGACGCGGCCCAGATGGCGGCACCGCCGCCGACCGCGACCACCGCCGCGATCGCACCGGCGGTCGCGGTTTTGCGCCTGGTCCAGGTCTGCGGCGGCACCGGGGCGCCCCAGCCACCGTCCGAAGTGGACGCCGGGGGCGGGGTCTGCGTCTGTGGGCTGGTCATGGGTGGCTCCTCCGCGGTGGTTACTGAACTGCCACCACGGTCGACGCCGACTCTGTGCGGGGACTGTGGTGGCCGTGAGACCTCCCTGTGACACCACGGCGTCCCCGCGCACAGCCACCTCACAGGCGGCACACAACCCGTCCACACGCGGGAAGCGCACCCTCGGGGACATGGCAGTCTCGGCGGACACCGCGGGCCCGCACCGGTGGCACCGGTCCGGACGGCTGTCGCTGCGCGCCAAACTGACCGGCTCGATGGTCGTGCTGCTCGCGTTCGTGTGCCTGGTCATCGGTGTGGTCAGCGAGGTCGCGCTGAGCGCGTTCCTGACCGGCCAGATCGACGACCAGCTGGCGGCGGCCACCTCGCGGGCCAGCAACTACGCGACCCACCCGCCGCCCGACGGCGAGCTGCGGCACAATCCGCTCGACGCGCCGGGACAGGGCGCGGGCACGCTGAACGCGTCGTTCGCCAACGGCCAGGTGCTCAGCGCGGACACCCTGAACTCGCACGGGCAGCGGCAGAACCTGGACGGGACCCAGGAGGCCGTGCTGCTGGCCCTGGCCGTCGACGGCAGGCCGTACACCCGTTCGCTGGACGGGCTCGGCGACTACCGGGTGACGGCGGTCCCGATCCCCGGCGGGGTGGTGGTGACCGGGCTGCCGCTGGCGCCGGTCGACGAAACCCTGTTCCGGGTGGGGATGATCCTGTTCGGCGTGGCCGCCGCGGGCGTGCTCGGCGCGGCGTTCGTCGGCGCTTTCGCGGTGCGGCGCACGCTCCGCCCGCTCGACCGGGTCGCCGCGACGGCGGGCCAGGTGGCCGAACTGCCACTGGACCGCGGGTACGTCGCCCTCTCGGTCCGCGTCCCCGAGATCGACACCGACCCGCGCACCGAGGTCGGCCAGGTCGGCTCCGCGCTGAACCTCATGCTCGGCCACATCGCGCAGGCGCTCGAAGCGCGGCACGCGAGCGAGACCCGGGTGCGCCAGTTCGTCGCCGACGCGAGCCACGAGCTGCGCACGCCGCTGGCCGCGATCCGCGGGTACGCCGAGCTGGCGGGCCGGGGCCGCGACCTGGTCCCCCCGGACATCGCCCGCTCGATGAGCCGGATCGAGGCCGAGGCCGACCGGATGACGACGCTGGTCGAGGACCTCCTGCTGCTCGCCCGCCTCGACGCGGGCCGCCCGCTCCACGACGCCGAGGTGGACCTGACCCGCCTGGTCGCCGACGCCGTGAGCGACGCCCACGTCTCCGGCCCCGGGCACCGGTGGCGGCTCGAGCTGCCGAACGGGCCGGTGCCGGTGCGCGGGGATCTCCAGCGCCTGCACCAGGTGCTGGCGAACCTGCTGTCCAACGCCCGCACGCACACGCCGCCGGGCACCACCGTGGACCACCTCGCTCACCCGGTCCGCGGACGGCAGCGCGGTGGTCACGGTCACCGACGACGGGCCGGGGATCACTCCCGAGCTGCTGCCGACCGTGTTCGAGCGGTTCGCGCGCGCCGACTCGTCCCGGTCGCGCGCGGCGGGCGGCACCGGGCTCGGGCTGGCGATCGCCGCGGCGATCGTGATCGCGCACCGGGGCACGGTCGAGGTGCACAGCAGGCCGGGCCGGACGGAGTTCAGCGTACGACTGCCCGTAGCCGTGCCCACACAGCACGCACACAGGCTCGGCACAAGCGCCCCCCAGGTCCGGGCCGGAAACTGAGCTCAAGACCTCTCTCGCCCAGCACGATCCCGCCGTCGAAACGACGGCTCCGGCCCGTCCGCCGTTCGCCGCCCGCCTGGTGCGCGGCCGCCCGGCCGACCCGTGGTGGGTGCGGAGCGGGCTGCTCGTCCTGCTTGCCGCCACCGCGGTCCTTTATCTGTGGGGCCTCGGTGCCTCCGGCTGGGCGAACGCGTTCTACTCGGCCGCCGCCCAGGCGGCTTCGCAAAGCTGGAAGGCACTGTTCTTCGGCTCGACGGACGCGGCCAACGCGATCACCGTGGACAAGACCCCCGGCGCGCTCTGGGTGATGGGGCTCTCCGCCCGGCTCTTCGGGGTCAACGCCTGGAGCGTGCTCGTCCCGCAGGCGCTGATGGGCGTGGGCTCGGTGGGCCTGCTCTACGCGACGGTGCGCCGCGCTTCCGGCCCGGCCGCCGGGCTGCTCGCCGGGGCGGTGCTGGCGCTCACCCCGGTGGCGGCGCTGATGTTCCGGTTCAACAACCCGGACGCGCTGCTGGTGCTGCTGCTGGTCGTGGCCGCGTACTGCGTCGTCCGCGCGCTGGAGAAGGCCGGGCCGGGGTGGCTGGCACTGGCCGGGGTGGCCGTCGGCTTCGGTTTCCTCGCCAAGATGCTGCAGGCGTTCCTGGTCCTGCCCGCGTTCGGGCTGGCCTATCTGATCGCGGCGCCGACCACTCTCGGCAAGCGGCTGCTGCACCTGCTCGGCGCGCTCGCGGCGGTGGTCGTCTCGGCGGGCTGGTACCTCGCGGTGGTCGCGCTGTGGCCGGCGGCCGATCGCCCGTTCATCGGCGGTTCCCAGACCAACAGCATGTGGGAGCTCGTGTTCGGCTACAACGGTTTCGGCCGCCTCACCGGTGACGAGGTCGGTAGCGTCGGCGGTGGCGCCGGGCGAGGCTGGGGCTCGACGGGCTGGAGCAGGCTGTTCGGTAGCGAGATGGCGGGCGGCATCGCCTGGCTGCTGCCCGCGGCACTGCTGGCGCTGGTCGCCGGGCTGTGGTTCACCCGCCGGACGCCCCGCACCGACCCCGGCCGCGCGGCGCTCGTGGTGTGGGGCGGCTGGCTGCTCGTCACGGCGGTGGTCTTCAGCTACATGGGCGGGATCATCCACCCGTACTACACCGTCGCGCTGGCCCCGGCCATCGCCGCGCTGGTCGGCACCGCCGCGGTGCAGCTGTGGCGGCTGCGGGCCCGGCCATCGGCCGCGGGACTGCTCAGCGGCGGTCTCGCACTCACCGCGTTGACGACGTATCTGGTGCTGTCCCAGGGATCCACCTGGCTGCCGTGGCTCGCCCCGACGGTACTGGTGGCCGGGCTGGTGTGCGCGGTGCTGGTGTTCTTCGCCGCGCACCTGCCCCAAGCGGCCGGGCGTGCGCTGGCGGTGCTGGCGCTGGTCACCCTGCTCGCCGGGAGTGGCGCGTACACGTTCGCCACCGCGACGACCACCCACGCGGGCGCTATTCCTTCGGCTGGGCCGAACAGCGGCTTCGGTGGCCGGGGTGGCTTCCCCGGTGGCGGGATGCCCGCGGGTGGCATGCCTGCCGGTGTAATGCTCGGCGGCGCGGCGGGCGGACTGCTGGGAACGACATTGCCGGGCCCCGAGCTGACGGCGTTGCTCAAGCAGGACAGCGGGAGCCACACCTGGGTCGCGGCGACCGTCGGCTCGAACAACGCCACCGGGTACCAGCTCGGCAGCGACGGCGCGGTGATGGCCGTCGGCGGGTTCAACGGCACCGACCCCTATCCCACGCTCGACCAGTTCCAGCAGTACGTCCACAGTGGACAGATCCACTACTTCCTCGGCGAGGGCATGCAGCTCACCGGCGGCAGCGGCAGCGATCTGGCGACACAGATAGCCGACTGGGTGGCGCAGAACTACCAGGCCACCACGGTCGACGGCGTCACCGTCTACGACCTGACCAGCTGACCCGGCACTGGTTCCCCCGAAAAGGCCACCCCGTCGCGCGGGGTGGCCTTTTCGGCACACAGGGAACCACGCCCACAGGGATAACGCCCACAGGGATAACACAGCCCGGACACAAGATCACCAAAGCGCGGACCCGGAAGCTGAAGCCATGACAGCGACAGCGCCCGCGACCCGGCCCGGCACCGCCCCGGTCGCGCCCCTCGGCCCGCAGCCCGTCCTCGACGTCGTCATCCCCGTCTACAACGAGGAAACCGACCTGGAACCGTGCATCCGCCGCCTGCACGGCCACCTCACCGAACACTTCCCCTATCCGTTCCGCATCACCGTCGCGGACAACGCGAGCACAGACGCCACGCTGCGGGTCGCGGAGCGGCTCGCCCGCGAGTTCCCCGAGGTCGGCGTCCACCACCTCGACGAGAAGGGCCGCGGGCGGGCGCTGCGCACGGTCTGGTCCAGCTCCGACGCCGCGGTGCTCGCCTACATGGATGTCGACCTGTCGACCGATCTCGCCGCGCTCGGCCCGCTGGTGGCGCCGCTGATCTCCGGGCACTCCGACCTCGCCATCGGCAGCAGGCTCGCCAGGGGCGCGCGGGTGGTGCGCGGGCCGAAGCGCGAGTTCATCTCCCGCTGCTACAACCTGATCCTGCGCGGGACGCTGGCCGCCAGGTTCAGCGACGCGCAGTGCGGGTTCAAGGCCATCCGCGCCGACGTCGCCGAGCGGCTGCTCCCCCACGTCCGCGACACCGGCTGGTTCTTCGACACCGAGTTGCTCGTGCTGGCCCAGCGGGCCGGGCTGCGGATCCACGAGGTGCCGGTGGACTGGGTCGACGATCCGGACTCCTCGGTGAACATCGTCGCCACCGCGACGGCCGATCTCAAGGGCATCGTCCGGCTCACCAAGGCGACCATGACCGGCGAGATCCCGGTCAGCAGGCTGCGCGAGCAGCTGGGCCGCGAACCCATCGACGTCCACGCGCCCGGGGTCCCGCCGAGCCTGACCACCCAGCTGGTGCGGTTCGCCGCCGTCGGCGTCAGCAGCACGCTCGCGTATCTCGTGCTGTTCCTGCTGCTGCGCACCATCGTCGGCGCGCAGGCGGCGAACCTGGTGGCGCTGCTGGTGACCGCTGTCGCCAACACCGCCGTCAACCGCCGGATCACCTTCGGCATCCGTGGCCGTGGCGGCGCGGGCCGCCACCAGTTCGAAGGGCTACTGGTCTTCGGCCTTGGCCTCGGCCTGACCAGCGGTGCGCTGGCTCTGCTCAACGGCCTCACCGCGCCGGGACTGGCGCTGGAGATCACCGTGCTCGTCCTGGCCAACCTGGCCGCCACCGTCCTGCGTTTCCTACTGCTGCGCGCCTGGGTGTTCCACCCGCGCCGGCAGCGCACATCCGTCGAGGAGAGCTGACATATGACCGCCGTGATCGACACGCCACCCTCCGTGGAACCCGGACACCGCAAGGAAAACGACCAGGATTCGCCGCCGCGCTGGGTCCGCCCGGCGGTGCTCGGCCTGCTGGCCGCGACAGCGGTGTTGTACTTCTGGAACCTCACCGCTTCGGGGTATGGAAACTCGTTCTACGCCGCGGCCGTGCAGTCCGGGACACAGAGCTGGAAGGCGTGGCTGTTCGGTTCGCTCGACGCCGGAAACGTACTGACCGTCGACAAACCGCCCGCCGCGTTCTGGGTGGGCACCGCGTTCGCCCGCGTCTTCGGGTTCTCCAGCTTCACCGTCCTGGCGCCGCAAGCGCTGATGGGCGTCGCCTCGGTGGGACTGCTGTACGCCACGATCCGCCGCACGTCCGGCCCGGTGACCGGGCTGTTCGCCGGGGCGGGCTTGGCGCTGACGCCGGTGGCGGCACTGATGTTCCGCTTCAACAACCCGGACGCGCTGCTGGTACTGCTCATGATCGCCGGGGCCTACTGCACGGTGCGCGCGATCGAAAAGGCGAGCCCGCGCTGGCTGGCGCTCGCCGGAGTGGCGATCGGTTTCGGCTTCCTGACCAAGATGATGCAGGCGTTCCTGGTGCTGCCCGCGTTCGGCCTGGCGTATCTGATCGCCGCGCCGACGTCGGTGCGCAAACGCTTGCTGCACCTGGCGGGCGCGGTCGTGGCGGTCGTCGTGTCCGCGGGCTGGTTCATCGCACTCGTCGATCTCTGGCCGACCGGCGCACGTCCCTACATCGGCGGCTCGACCGGCGACAGCCTGCTTGACCTCGCGCTGGGCTACAACGGGCTCGGCCGGATCTTCGGTGGCGGCCAAAGCGGCGTGGTCACGGGCGGCGGCAACGTCGGCTTCGGCGGCACCTCAGGCCTCGGCCGGATGTTCGGCGCAAGCTTCGGCGTCGAGATCTCCTGGCTGCTGCCCGCGGCGCTGATCGGTCTGATCGCCGGGCTCTGGTTCACCCGCCGGGCCGCCAGGACCGACCGGACGCGGACGGCCCTGATCGTCTGGGGCGGCTGGCTGCTGGTGACGAGCCTGGTTTTCAGCTACATGAGCGGGACCGTCCACCCGTACTACTCGGTGGCGCTCGCCCCGGCGATCGCGGCGGTGGTCGCCATTTCGGCCCGGTCGCTGTGGCAGGGCAGGGCGAACC
>NZ_JAYMZS010000060.1:0-53150 GCF_035828755.1 Amycolatopsis sp. H20-H5
AAACGTGCTCGCGCGAGCACGTTTAGCCCGCTAAACGCAAGCGCGGGGGTCACTTGGGGGGCTGGGGCTTGGCCTTCGGTTTGGGGCTCGGGTCTTGGCCGAGGACGGGCGGGACGACCTTCTCCGGCTCGCCGAAGAGCTCCGAGGGGTTGGTCGTCGGCCGCGTCTTCGGCTGCCGCCGCGTACCGCCGCCCCCGCCGCCGCCGCCCATGGCCCCCATCCCCATCGGCATCATCGGCATCCCCATCCCGGCCTGGGCAGGGCCGTCGGCCTGAGCGGCCGCGGCCGGGACCATCTGGCCAGGCAGCCCCCCGCCGCCGTGCTGGCCCTGCTCGACGATCGGGTCAGCGGCGCCGGTCTGCCGCCCGGGGGACAACTCGTGTGCGGACGAGGGCGACGTCCCCTGGCCCACGTCTCCCCCGCCCTGCGCGGCGGGGGGTGCGGCAGCAGGCGCGTCGACGTCGCCGTGCAGGGCGAACCGGTTCTGCGGGTACCTGTGCGCGACCTCGATGCTCCGGGCCGCGGCGTCCGGATCGTCCACGCCGTCACACAGCCGTGCGAAGCCTTCCAGGACGTCCCGTGCGGCCTCGAACAGCGCCTTCGCGGACTCCTGCGCTTCAGACAGCTGGGCTCGCGCTCGGCGCATCCCACCAGACGGCAGCAGGGCGGACTCGGAGGCCAGCTCGGCGGTGTCCACCAGCAGTTGGACCAGGTCGATGGTGATGTGCCCGATCGTGGTGACGAGCTGGTCCAAGGCTTCGGCCAGCGTGTTCAGCGCGTCCTGGACGGCACTGCCCGCCGCGCTGATTTCCTCGATGTAGGTGACGAAGTCGTCGGCATCTCGCCCAGACCACGAAGCGTCGAGACGCCCGAGTTGATCGGCGAGCTCGACGGACACCGTCCCGGCCGTCTCGGCCGCGCCGCGGAGCCGCTGGGCCTCGTCCTGAAGATCGCTCCAGCGGCCGGTCAGCGGGGTGAGGTAGGCCTCGACCGGGTCGACGACACCCAGCTGGTCGGCCAGACCGGACAGGTACGCCAGATGCGGCTCCGCCGCCGCCAAGACGTCGTCCCCACCCCCACCGAGCGCGTTTAGCGGGCTAAACGCGCTCGGGGCGGCGACGGAGGAGCCGCCCCGAGCCATCGGGTGCGGGATCGACTCGGTCCGGGTGCTGTCCTGCTCGGAGGTCATCACGACGTCAGCTCCCCGGCTCGCCGGATCAGGTCCGCGGATTCCGCGTCCTGATCCGCGTGGCGTGCGGTGACCTTGCCCAGCGCGTCGGCCGCCGACCGCAGCGCGGCGGCGCCCTCGGTCAGCTGACGGCGCAACGCCCCGGCCGCCCGCGAGTAGGACGGCCCGAGCCCCACCAGCTCCCCGAGGGCACCGTAGGACTCTGCCGTGACCGGCTCACCGCTGACGTCCGCGGCCGCCGACTCCAGCTCGCCGGCCGCGGACTCGACGGTCTTGGCGTACTCCGCGACGACGACGCCGTCGATCTTCAGGCCGTCCACTGCACCCTCCACTCACCCGACTGTGCTCAGGCGTGTGACGGCCCGCGGCCGTCCCGGGTTCCGGCGAGCGTCAATTTCCGGCCGGGGCCGCCGCTGTCGACGAGGGGAACGAACCGGCGTTCGGGTCGATCGGCACGGTGTCGAACTCCCGCCGCACCGCCTGGGTGTTCAGCGACGATCCGGGCGGCAGCAGCCCGATGATCGTTTCGGGAGCGGGCTTGCGGTTGCCGAGCCCGATGCCGTTCGCGGTCGCGACGTCCGGGACGCCGTAACGGATACCGCGATCGGAGATCAGCTGGATGGCGCCCTTGCCGAAGGTTGCCTTGTTCGTCGCCGACTGGACCACCGCGGCGAAGCCCGACGGCATGTAGAAGCCGTCGATCGGCAGGCCGTTGGGCCCCCGGGTGCTCACCTTCACGGCTTTCGACGTGCCGTCGGGGTACTTCGGGCCGGGGAGCTTGTCGCTGACGAACACCGAGGTGTGGGAGTCGAGACTGGTGTCGGCACCGGTCAGGGACCAGCCAAGGCACGACACCGGGGAGCCCTTCGTGGCGTCCAGCACCACCGGCACCGTCCGCGGGTAGTCGCCGACCGCGAGGTACCCGTTGTCCGTCGGCCCCAGCACCTTCACGTTGCTGAGCTTGTCGAGGCCGAGGGTGGGCGGGCTGTTGCTGCCACCGCGCCCGGCCCGCAGGATGTCCGCGGCCGCGGGTGAGATCTTCTGGATGCCGTCCTGGGCGATCACCCAGGAGTCCGCCGGGCCCGCGGTCGGCTGGGTCTCGAAGACCTGTCCGACAGTGAGTCCGTCGAGACTGAACCCGGTGGGCTGGGCGCCCTGACCCGTGATCTGCGGGGACGTCAGCTGAGCCACTTCAGGAATGGCGTTGAGCAGGCCCCGCGAGATCTTGCGGCCCTTGGCGGGCAGCTTCAGCGCGGAGCTGACGGCGTAACTCTTGCCAGGGTCGATCTCCGCGCGGACGGTGTTCGCGTTCGGCTGGTTCGGGCTGGCCTGCAGGCGATAGATCAGATAGTTCTTGCCGTTGTCGGCGTTGGCGAGCAACGCCTCGTTCTCCCCGAGCTCACGGGCGCCGAGATTGGGGACACCGGCGAAAACCGTCGTCTCGGTCTTGTTGATGCTGTCCGGTACCGGCAGCTGCGGATCGAGTTTGACCTCGTCGCAGACCGCCCAATCGGGTGAAATCAACTGGTTGTCCGTGGGCATCAGCTGCGGGCCGTCCGGAATGCCGGTCAGCTTGCCGCGGGGAATGTTCTTGAGCTGCTCGTCGGAAACGACTGTGGCGTTCTTCACGTCGGGCGCGGCGGGCGCGGCGGCGGCCGGGGCAGGCGCGCCGGAGCTGCCGCCTGCCTGCTGAGCGGCCTGCTGCTTCTGCGCCATGAGGTAAAGACGCGCCGACGCGAGGTTGAAGGTCGGAATGAGCCTGATCGGGTTACCGGTGACCACGTACACGGTTCCCGACTGCTCGCCGATGACGATGTTGCCGGCCTGGGGAACCGTCGGTGCCGGGCTGAGCAGCCCCCAGACGATGAACACCACCATCCCCAGCCCGCCCAGCACCACGCCGACGATCGTCGCCCTGGTGTGGGTGCGCATCGGGTCGTGCAACATGACGGCGTCGCGGCGGACCAGCGCCGACTGCATCCGCCGTAGAACGAACTTGTAAGCCTGGACTTGAGACTTAGTCGTCGGTGTTGATGGCATTCTCGACCTACAGTCCTCCCCGTCGCGGTACGGTTCCGCAGGATAGCCGTACGGGGACCGTCTGGTGTGGGGTTTCTACCAACTCCGGCCAGTGTCCGATCCCCCGGGACCGGCTTTTCAGGCAAGCAGCACGCACGAGGGGAAGAGAAAGCGCGGATGTCCGTCACCACTCCTCCACGTCCGCCAGGCCCTCCTGGGCCTCCGCCTCCACAGGGCCGCCCGCCAGGGCCACCGCCCCGGCCCGGCAGACCGGGCGGTCCCGGTGGACCCATCGGCGGCCCTGGCGGTCCCGGTGGGCCCGGAATACCGCGACGTCCCGGCGGTCCGCCTGCGGGCGCGCCAGGTGGGCCTGGGGGTCCGGGTGGACCAGGGGGCCCTGGTGGACCTGGAGGCCCCGGTGGACCTGGAGGGCCTGGGGGTCCGAGCGGCCCCGGCGGTCCGGCCGGTCCGCCTTCCCAGCCCAGTGGCTCGACGCCCGCGGTGCGGATGGCGGCGCCTTCGCGGCGACGCTCCGCCGGGGTGAACCTCGGCCCGCTGCCGGTGTCGAACCTGGTCGTGCTGGAAGTCGGCCTGGCCGTCGGCCTCGTCCTGCTGGCGATCAGCATGTCGCTGAAGTATGTCGCGATAGGTGTCCTCGCGGTCGCGCTGCTGATCGCGTTCCTCCGCTGGCGCGGCAAGTGGTTCACCCAATGGGCTGGACTTACGCTGCGGTACACGTTCCGGTCACACGATCGTGTCGCGACTCCGCTTCCGCCGAGCAGCCTTGAGACGCTCGCCGCCGAAGAGGACGCGGTGACCGGTCCCGACGACGCCCGGGTGAACCTGCTTCGCCTGGCTGTGCCCGATCTGGTCGTCGCCCATGGCGTCGACCACGAACGGCAGCAGGTCGGGCTCGCCTGGAACGACGGAACCTGGACAGCGGTGCTCCTCGTCGAGCCTGCTCCCGACCTGATCACCCAGGCGGGCGGCGCGCCGAGCCTGCCACTGTCGGCGCTGGCGCCCTGCCTCGAAGACCGCGGCGTCGTGCTCGACTCCATCCAGATGATCTGGCATTGCTACCCCGGCAGCGCGGCGCTGCCGTCGGATTCCCCCGCGCTCAGCTCCTACATGGAGGTGCTCGGCCCGCTGCCCGCCGCTGCCCGGCGCACGACGTGGGTCGCCATCCGGCTCGACCCGCGCCGGTGCCCGGCCGCGATCCGCGAACGTGGCGGCGGCGTCGTCGGGGCGCACCGCGCGCTGATCGGCGCGCTGTCCCGGGTGCGGAACGCGCTGGAGTCACAGGGCGTGCCGACCCGGCCGCTGGATCCAGACGAGCTGCTGCGCGCCGGGATTTCGGCCGCGGAACTCACCGCTGTCGCGGGTTCACCGGGCAAGGTGAGCCTGCAGGAGCGCTGGACCGGCGTGACCGCGGCGGGCATCGGGCACGCGAGTTATGCGATCAGCGGCTGGCCAAAGGGCAAAATCAGCAGCAGCCTCAACGCGCTCACCAGCGTGCGGGCGCTGTCCGCGACGGTCGCGATGTCGATCTCACCGGCGTCCGACGAGGGCAAGATCGGCCTGCGCGGGGTGGTGCGCCTGAGCGCGCGGAACCCGCGTGAGCTCGAGGCCGCCGACCAACGGCTGCAGAGCCTCTCGGAGCGGCTCGATGTGAGCCTGACGCCGTTGCGTGGCCTGCAGATCTCCGCGTTCGCCGCGACGCTGCCGATCGGAGGCACAGCATGAGTAGCTCACGACTCCGCGACGCCGGGCAGAGCGGCGGTGTGGCCCCGGAGTTCATCGTCGATCCCGCGATGCTCGACGCGATCAGCCCGTCCGGCGACCGCGGCGGGATCGTGCTGGGTTCGGGTCTCAAGGGCGAGCCGCTGACCATTTCGGCCCTGCGGTCGACCCCGACGAGGATCGTGCTGGTCGGCGGTCTCTACCTGGCGCGCCAGGTGGCGCTGCGGGCGATGGCCGTCGGGGCGTGGGTGGTGGTCGCGACCGGTCGCCCCGCCGCGTGGCAGGTGCTGCCGCAGGCGGCCGGCAACCAGCCGAACGGGCGGCCGTCGCCGCTGGTGCAGATCCGCCGTCTGTCCCCGGTGGAACTGCCTCGTCCGTCGGAGGACGCGCCGTTGCTCGTGGTAACCGACGGCGGGCCGACTCCGCAGGACCTGTTCCCGCCTCGTTCCCCCTGGCAGACGACGATCTACGTGCTCCCGTACCTGCATCCGCAGGCGGGCGCGACGGCGAACGCGGCCGATCTGGTGCTCATGCAGCGGCTCCCGGCAGGCCAGGCCGAGCTCGCTGCCCGGATCTGGCGGCTCCCTCCCCAGATGATGCGGCAGCTGACCACCCTGAAGGACGATCAGGTGGTGGCACTGGGCCGCAACCTCTGGCGCCCACTCCGCCTGGTGACCACGGGCAAGGAGCAGCAACTCCTAGGCCCCGTCCGCCGAGGCGACTAACCCCGCGCCCGCGTTTAGCAGGCTAACTGTAAGCCGCCGAGCGCGTTTAGCCCGCTAACTGCGTCCGGCGAGGACGTTTAGCGGGCTAAACGCGCTCGGCGGGGCATGTGCCGGGTATTCGCCTGGCACACGCCCTTTGTCAATGGGTCCGTCTCGGGCCTGTGGACAACCAGGGGGATGTGGACAACTTCGCGGACCCGGCCGCTCGGGACGCGGATGCTGTCGGACGTCTTAGGGACTGTGTCGCCATGTCCACTTCCCTTGACACCAGGCACCTTGCAGAAGTCTTTCGCGGCTCGGAGGCGCGCAAAGCCGGCCTGATCACCAAAGGCCAGCTCCGCGGCAACGGCGTACGGCGGCTGTTCCAGGACGTCTACGCGCCCGCGCACGTCACCGTGACGCACGAACTGCGTTGCCGTGGCGCCGCGCTGCTCGTACCCAAGGAGGCCGTCCTCACCGGACGATCAGCGGCCACAGTTCGTGGCGTGGAGCTGGCAAAGCCTTACGACCCCGTCGAGTTCGTGGTGCCGGAGCAGTTCCGGTTCGGACCGATCGTCGGCATCAACGTGCGGCGCACCGAAGTCGCCGAAAACGAGTCGCGCCCATGGCAGAACGCCCGTATCGCCAGACCGGCACGCATAGCCCTGGATCTACTCCTCAGGCTTTCACCCCGCAAAAGGGGATGGGTGAGTCGCCTTCGGATCGGTGTGCCGGATCTGGACGCCTTCCTGCGTTCTGGCCTGGTCCGCCGCAAGGTCCTCAAGCAATTGTTCTTCGGTCGCCGAAACCGTGGCATCCGGCTGGCGAGAAATGCCTTACAGCTCGCGGATCCGCGAGCGGAATCCCTACCTGAATCCGTGGTGCGCGTCGTCATGGTGGTCGACGGCCTCGATCCGATACCCCAATACGAGGTCCGGAAAAACGGAAAGCTCTTGGGGCGTCTGGATCTTGCTCTGAAGAAGAGCAAGGTCGCGGTCGAATACGACGGCCGATGGCACAACACCCCAGAGCAGCGAGCACACGACGAAGAACGTCGAAGACGGATAACCGCCGAGGGCTGGACCTTCGTCATCGTGACAGCCGAACAGCTGGCCACGGACTTCGCAGGCGTCCTCGCCACCATCCGCGCGGCCATCGAGCGCGGTTAGCCCGCTAACTGCGCCCGGCGGTGGTCAGGAGCGGGGGGTGCGGGTGTTGCGGGTCAGCTCGGCGCGTGCGGCGAGCTCTGCGTCGGGCGGGTAGTCCACGGCCATCAGGGTGAGGCCGTGGGCGGGGGCCACGGCGCTGTCCCGGACACCGCCGGCGAGCAGCGCGGCGGGCCACTCGGCGGTGCGGCGGCCGTCGCCGACCTGGAGAAGCGCTCCGACCAGACTGCGCACCATCGAATGGCAGAACGCGTCGGCCGACACCTCGGCCTCGATCGCGTGCGAGCCAGTTCGCCGCCAGACCAAGTGCTGGAGCTCCCGGATCGTCGTGCTGCCCTCACGCTGCTTGCAGAAGGCCGCGAAGTCCTGCAACCCCAGCAGGGACTTCGCCGCCTCGTTCATGAGGTCGATCGACAGTGAATGCCCCCAGGCAAGCGTGTCGTAGCGTCGCAGCGGGTCCGCGCCCCACGGCGCGTCGGAAACCCGGTAGAGATAGTGCCGCCGGACCGCGGAGAAGCGCGCGTCGAATCCCGGCGGGGCAACGCGGGCGCCCAATACACGCACGTCCCTCGGCAGGAGACGATTCCAGCGGCGGCACATCCGCTCGAGGTCAGGGATGCCCCGCTCGTCCACGGATACCCGCCCCGATGACGTTTTGCCCGCTAAACGCGCGACGTCGAGGTGGAGGACTTGGGCGGCGGCGTGGACGCCGGCGTCGGTGCGGCCGGCCACCACGACGGACTTGGGGACCGAAGCGCCCGGGGGCTGCTTCGCCAGGGCGTCCTCCAGGACGCCCTGGACGGTGCGCAGGCCGGGCTGGCGGGCCCAGCCGGAGAAGTCCGTCCCGTCGTAGCTGACGTCCAGACGCAGACGAACGAGCCCGCCCTCCCCAGGGGGAGCGGCGGGCTCGTTCGGAGTGGTACCAGACGTCAGGACTTGTCCTCGGCGTCACGCTGTGACGGGGGAAGCTCGAAACCAGCAGCCTCAGCGGCCTCGGCGGTGGCGAACCACACCTCGGCGACGGTCTGGCTGTAGTGCGAGCTGTCCGGCACGTGGTACAGCTTCGAGTCGGCGTTGCCCTTGATCGGGAAGCCCTCGGGCTGCGAACCGTCCTCCAGCGGGGCGTGGCTGCCCTCACCGTAGGAAACCTCTTCAGTCGAAGCGTCAGCCTCGACGTCGGCGGTCTCAGTCGCCTTGGCAGCCGGCTTCGGCTGGTCCTTGGCGAACTTCGTCTTGCGCGCGGCCTCGGCCTCGGCGGTGACGGTCTTCTCGGCGACCAGTTCGATGACCGCCATCGGGGCGTTGTCGCCCTTGCGCGGCATCGTCTTGGTGATCCGGGTGTAGCCGCCCGGACGCTCCAGGAAGAACGGACCGATCTCGGCGATCAGCTTGTGCACGACGGTCTTGTCACGCACGACGCGCTGGATCTGACGGCGGTTGTGCAGGTCGCCCCGCTTCGCCTTCGTGATCAGCTTCTCGGCCAGCGGGCGAACCCGGCGGGCCTTCGCCTCGGTCGTGTGGATCTTGCCGTGCTCGAACAGCTGAGTGGCCAGGTTGGCCAGAATCAGCCGCTGGTGCGCGGCGGACCCGCCGAGACGGGGTCCCTTTGTGGGGGTGGGCATCGGTTCTCCTCGTTCAGCAGTACAGCTGGAGGCCAAGCTCCCCCACCCGAACGGGGAGGGAGCTCAAGCTGGCCTTACAGCTGCTCCGTCTCTGCGTAGTCCTGGCCATCGTCGTGGCTGGTGGTGTCCGAAATTGTGTCCGTGATGCCGTCGACGCCCTCGGACCAGCCTTCTCCGTCATAGCTGGCCGCGGCCGCGGTCGGGTCGAACCCGGGCGGGCTGTCCTTGAGCGCGAGGCCGAGACCGACGAGCTTGAGCTTGACCTCGTCGATCGACTTCGCACCGAAGTTGCGGATGTCGAGCAAGTCGGCCTCGCTGCGCGAAACCAGCTCGCCGACCGTGTGGATGCCTTCGCGCTTGAGGCAGTTGTAAGAGCGAACCGTGAGGTCCAGGTCCTCGATCGGCATCGCGTAGGCGGCGATGGTGTCTGCCTCCTGCGGCGACGGGCCGATCTCGATGCCCTCGGCGTCGATGTTCAGCTCGCGAGCGAGACCGAACAGCTCCACCAGCGTCTTACCGGCCGACGCGACAGCGTCCCGCGGCGTGATCGACGGCTTCGTCTCCACGTCCAGGATCAGCTTGTCGAAGTCGGTGCGCTGCTCGACACGGGTCGCCTCGACCTTGTAGGTCACCTTCAGCACCGGCGAGTAGATCGAGTCGACCGGGATCCGGCCGATCTCGGCGCCGGCCTGCTTGTTCTGCAGGGCCGGAACGTAGCCGCGGCCGCGCTCGACGACGAGCTCGATCTCGAGCTTGCCCTTGCCGTTCAGCGACGCGATGTGCAGATCCGGGTTGTGCACGGTGACCCCGGCCGGCGGCACGATGTCGGCCGCGGTGACCTCACCAGGGCCCTGCTTGCGCAGGTACATGGTGACCGGCTCGTCCTCCTCGGAGGACACGACCAGCTCCTTGAGGTTCAGGATGATGTCGGTGACATCCTCCTTCACCCCGGGAACGGTGGTGAACTCGTGGAGCACGCCGTCGATGCGGATGCTCGTCACGGCCGCGCCCGGAATGGACGACAGCAGCGTGCGCCGCAGCGAGTTGCCGAGCGTGTAACCGAAACCGGGCTCCAGCGGTTCGATGGTGAACCGGGAGCGAGTGTCGTTGACCGTCTCTTCGCCGAGAGCCGGCCGCTGGGAAATCAGCATTTTTCCTATTTCCTTTCCAGTCGGTGACCGCCATATGACACCGAAAGGGATGGCGAAGCGGCGGCGCACTGTGGGCGCCGCCGCTCGTATCCAAACCGAGTCGAAACCCGGTGGTGGATCACTTCGAGTAGAGCTCGACGATCAGCTGTTCCTGAACCGGAACATCGATCTGCGCGCGCTCCGGGAGCTGGTGAACCAGCACGCGGAGGTTGGACGAGACGACCTGCAGCCACGCCGGGATGGGCCGCTCGCCGAAGGACTCCTTGGCAGCGACGAAGGGCAGCATCGCGAACGACTTCGGCCGCACGTCGATGATGTCCCACTTCGAGACCTGGTAGGACGGGACGTTGACCTTGACGCCGTTCACGATGAAGTGACCGTGGCTCACCAGCTGACGCGCCTGACGGCGGGTGCGGGCGATGCCTGCGCGGTAGATCACGTTGTCGAGGCGGGCCTCGAGGATCTGGAGCAGGTTCTCACCGGTCTTACCGGGACGCCGTGCGGCCTCCTTGTAGTACCGGACGAACTGACGCTCGAGAACGCCGTAGGTGTAACGAGCCTTCTGCTTCTCCTGCGACTGCAGGAGGAACTCGCTCTCCTTGATCCGGCCACGGCCGTGCTGGCCGGGCGGATAGGGGCGACGCTCGAAAGCCTTGTCGCCACCGATGAGGTCAACCTTGAGGCGACGCGAAATACGCGTCGCGGGGCCGGTGTAACGAGCCATTTCTTCTTACTCCTCCCCGTTCCTCAGACCCGGCGCCGCTTGGGCGGGCGGCAGCCGTTGTGAGGCTGCGGGGTCACGTCCTGGATGGTGCCGACCTCGAGGCCGGCTGCCTGCAGCGAACGGATCGCGGTCTCCCGGCCGGAACCGGGGCCCTTCACGAACACGTCGACCTTCTTCATGCCGTGCTCCGCTGCCTTGCGGGCAGCGCTCTCGGCGGCCATCTGCGCGGCGAACGGGGTGGACTTACGCGAGCCCTTGAAGCCCACGTGACCACTCGACGCCCACGCGATCACGGCACCGGTCGGGTCCGTGATCGAGACGATGGTGTTGTTGAAGGTGCTCTTGATGTGCGCGTGACCGTGCGCGATGTTCTTCTTTTCCTTGCGCCGGACCTTTTTGGTCCCAGCGCCGGTACGAGACTTCGGTGGCATGTTCTGGGGGTTCTCCTCTTAGCGCGCGTTCTCTTGGTGAGCGGCAGCTGCTTCACGCTGTCCGCGCCGGATGACAGAACCGGCGTCGGTGTACAGGTTGCGCAGCGCCATCGGGCGGGCGTAGAGCGCCTTGGGCGAGACACAGGCAGTACCGCGACGCTGGACGCCGCCCATCTGCATGATCTTCTTGCCTTGGACGACGCTCACTTCTTGCCAGCCTTCTTCTTGCCGGCAACCGTCTTCTTCGGACCCTTGCGGGTACGGGCGTTGGTCTTGGTGCGCTGCCCACGGACGGGAAGTCCGCGGCGCCACCGAAGGCCCTCGTAGCACCCGATCTCGATCTTCCGACGGATGTCGGCGTTCACCTCGCGGCGAAGGTCACCCTCGACCTTGAAGTTCTCCTCGATGTGCACTCGCAGCTTGGCGAGGTCGTCATCGCTGAGGTCCTTCACGCGGGTGTCCGCGTTCAGCTCGGCAGCCACTACCAGCTGCTTCGAGCGCGTACGGCCGATCCCGTAGATGTAAGTCAGCGCGATCTCCAACCGCTTTTCGCGGGGGAGGTCTACGCCAGCGAGTCGTGCCATTGGCGGTGGTACTCCTTAGTCTGGTCATTCACTTCAGGTCTGCTCCCCGCCCGATTCCGGGACCGACTCGCAGTCGTGCCACCCGCTTGCGCGGCTGGTGTCCCGGCCCCGGCCTGAAGTCCGGGGGTGAACCGGACCGCTCGCGCGGCCCGGCAGGTGCGGGGAGGTCTGTGTAGCTGTCAATCCACTCTGTACGAGTGCGGGTGATCAGCCCTGCCGCTGCTTGTGCCGCAGGTTCTCGCAGATCACCATGATCCGGCCGTGACGGCGGATCACCTTGCACTTGTCGCAGATTTTCTTGACGCTCGGCTGGACCTTCACGTCTCCTGCTCTCCTGCTTGTGCTCTACTCTTCGTGATCACTTGTAGCGGTAGACGATGCGACCACGAGATAGGTCGTAGGGCGAGAGCTCTACGACGACCCTGTCCTCGGGCAGGATGCGGATGTAGTGCTGCCGCATCTTGCCGCTGATGTGTGCAAGGACCTTGTGGCCGTTCTCCAACTCCACGCGGAACATCGCGTTGGGGAGCGGCTCGACTACGCGGCCTTCGACCTCGATGGCCCCGTCTTTCTTGCCCATGTCCTCCGCTTTTCCTGAAACTGGCTCAGTCTGAAATTACTCAGTGTGACCGGTCGAGCGTGCGTGCTTGGCTGGGTGGTGCTCGGCACACTCCACCCCGACTCCAATGTGCGTGAGAGTTCACGAGCGCGCTGGAACCGACGTGATGAGTACGCCGACTTGACAGTGTACGCAACCCGTGTCGCGTGTCCCAAACGGGGGGTGACTGTGTTAGGTGAGCCTCTGGCCACCAGGGTACGCCGCTCCGGCCACCCTCGCCCCCACGAGCCCGCGACCTGCGTTTAGCGGGCTAAACGCAGTCGCCGGGGTGCCCGCGAGCGCGTTTAGCGGGCTAACCGTAGGCGCGGGAGCAGGAGGGAGCGCGTTCGGCGGGCTAACCGCGAACGTGGAGGGGTGGGTCAGGAGTCTTCGGGAGCGGTGAGGACCCAGGGGCCGTCGTCGGTGATCGCGACGGTGTGCTCCCAGTGGGCCGCGCGCGAGCCGTCCGCGGTGATCACGGTCCAGCCGTCGTCCAGTTCGACGGTCTCGCCGCCGCCGCCAGTGAGCATGGGCTCGATCGCGAGCGCCATCCCGGTCTTGAGCCGGGGGCCCTTCCCGGGCTTGCCGACGTTCGGCAGGAACGGGTCCATGTGCATCTGGGTGCCGATGCCATGGCCGCCGTACTCGACGATCATGCCGTAGTCGACGCCGTCGGCCTGGCTCGCCTTCTCCGCCGCCGACTGCACCGCGAAGGAGATGTCAGTAAGACGCCCGCCGGACGCGACCGCGGCGATCCCGGCCCACATCGCGGCCTCGGTGGCCGCGGAAAGCGCCATATCGGCTTTCGACACCGCGCCGATCGCGAGAGTCACCGCCGAGTCGCCGTGCCAGCCGTCGAGGATGGCGCCGCAGTCGACCGAGATGATGTCGCCCTCGGCGAGCACCGTCGAGGCAGACGGGATGCCGTGCACGATCTGTTCGTTCACCGAGGCGCAGATCGACCCCGGGAACCCGTGGTAGCCCTTGAACGAAGGCACCGCGCCGGCGTCGCGAATGGTCTGCTCGGCGATCTCGTCCAGGTCCGCGGTGGTCGCACCAGGCTTGGCGGCTTCGCGGACCCCGGCGAGCGTGCGTGCGACCACGAGCCCGGCGGCCCTCATCGCCTGCAGCTCACCAGGGGTCTTGACCTCGATCATGCGCCCGCGACGGAGCACTTGAAGAACACGCAATCCTCCGAGATTCACGAGCGATCGCGGAGCGCTTCCAGCACCCGGCCAGAGATCTCCTCGACGTCGCCGACGCCGTCCACGGTGACCAGGATGTCCGCGTAGTACTCCAGCAGCGGTGCCGTCTCGGACACGTAGATCTGCTGGCGACGACGGATGACGTCCTCGGTGTCGTCCGCGCGGCCGCGCGACATCAGGCGGCCGACGACGACGTCCTCGGACACCTGGAGCTGGATGACCGCGTCGAGCGAGAGGTCCGACTCGCCGAGAATCTCACCGAGGACCTCGGCCTGCTTCGTGTTGCGGGGGAAACCGTCGAGCAGGAAGCCAGCCTTCGCGTCCGGCTCGGCGAGCCGTTCACGGACCATCTCGTTCGTGACCGAGTCCGGCACGAGCTCGCCGGAATCCAGGTAACGCTTGGCTTCCTGGCCGAGCGGCGTCTGCTCGCCCGCGTGCGCGCGGAACAGATCGCCGGTCGAGATGTGCGGGACGCGGAGCTTCTCGGACAGCGCCACGGCCTGAGTGCCTTTGCCAGCGCCGGGCGGGCCCACGAGAACCAGGCGAGTCACTTCAAGAACCCTTCGTAGTTTCGCTGCATCAGCTGGCTTTCGATCTGCTTGACGGTGTCGAGGCCGACACCGACCATGATCAGCACAGCTGTACCACCGAACGGGAAGTTCTGGTTGTTCCCACCGCCGGTGATGGACAGGAAGAAGTTCGGGAGGATCGCGATGATGCCCAGGTACAGGGAGCCCGGAAGGGTGATCCGGCCCAGCACATAGCTGAGGTATTCAGCGGTGGGCCGACCCGGCCGGATGCCCGGGATGAAGCCACCGAACTTCTTCATTTCCTCTGCACGCTCGTCCACGTTGAACGTGATCGTGATGTAGAAGTACGTGAAGAAGATGATCAACGCGAAGTACAGCAGGATGTGCACCCAGCTGGACTGGTTGACCACGTAGTTCTTGATGAAGACCTGCCAGCCGGAGTTGCTGTTCGGGTTTCCGACCAGGCGGCTGATCAGGTCCGGCAGGTAGAGCAGCGACGACGCGAAGATGACCGGGATGACACCGGCCTGGTTCACCTTGATCGGCAGATAGGTCGACGTCCCGCCGTACATCCGGCGGCCGATCATGCGCTTGGCGTACTGCACCGGGATCCGGCGCTGGCCCTGCTCCACGAAGATGACGCTGGCGATGATCACCAGGCCGAAGACACAGATCAACGCGAGAACGACGCCACCCGAGCTGCTCAGGATGTTGCCGCCCTCGACCGGAATCCGGGCCGCGATGTTCAGGAAGATCAGGACGGACATGCCGTTACCGACACCGCGTTCGGTGATCAGCTCACCCAGCCACATCATCACCGCGGTACCGGCGGTCATCGTGATGACGATGATCGCGAGCGAGTACACGCTGTTGTCCGGGATGATCGGGGTTGTGCAGTCCGGGAAGAGCTGCTTGCGGTCCGCGAGCGCGACCACGCCGGTGGCCTGCAGGATCGCGAGCGCGACCGTCAGGTACCGGGTGTACTGGGTCAGCTTGCCCTGGCCGGACTGGCCTTCCTTCTTGAGCTCCTCGAAACGAGGGATCACGACGGTCAGCAGCTGAACGATGATGCTCGCCGTGATGTACGGCATGATGCCCGTCGAGAAAATCGACAGCTGCAGGAGCGCACCGCCGCTGAACAGGTTCAGCAGCTGGTAGACGCCCTCTTGCTGGGCTGTTGACGAGCATGCCTGCACGGCGGGGTACGAGATCCCGGGAGCGGGGGTGACCGCACCGATTCGGTAGACCGCGACGATGGCTAGCGTGAACAGGATCTTCTTACGTAGATCCGGCGTCGCGAGAGCCGAGCGGAAGGCGCTGAGCACGCGGGGGACCTCCTCGGCGTCGTCGGCTGTCGTACCGACGATCGGCTTGGCCGGCACTAGGCCGGCGGGAACACAGCTCACTGGCACAAGCCAGGAACGCTTCGGGGCACACTCGTCCCGAAGCGTGTCGCCGACTCTAACAGCTTCACTGGGCGTGTCCGCAGTGTGTGTGCGTTTTCCCGACGTAGGTTGGTCCGCTGGGTTGATCCACCTGGCCGTCTGCCTGGAAACCCTTGACATCCCGGCCCGCCGGCCGGGCGGGTTTCGGTCCCCCGCGCCTACAGTTAGCCCGCTAAACGCCCTGTGCGCGCAGGTCAGGCCGAGGCGGCCAGGGTGCCCGCGATTCCCAGCAGGACGACGCCGGTGCCGCGGTCGACGTTGCGCCGCGCACGGCGCGAGAGCCTGGCCGACCTCACTAGCGTCCCGACGCCGACGTACAGGGAGCCGGCCAGGAGTTCGGCCACTAGGTAGACCCCGCCGAGGATGCCGATCTGCCCGGCAACGGGGCCGTGGCCCGCGCCGATGAACTGCGGCACGAACGCGGTGAAGACGAGGATGGCCTTCGGGTTGGTGATCGCGACCGCGAACTCCTTGCGGGCGACCAGAACCGCGGAGGTCGCGACGGAAGCGTCGCCGGGCTGCGGCGGGTTCCCAGCACCCCTGAAAGAGGACCAGAGAAGCCGGCAGCCGAGCCAAAGCAGATAGACGACGCCCGCCCACTTGATGACCGTCAAAGCGGTCTCCGAAGCTGCCAGGAGCTGCCCGAGTCCCGCGGCCACCGCCGCGATCATCAGGGTGAACGCGGCCAACCGGCCGATCAGTCCGGCGAGCGCCCGACGTCCACCGTGCGTCATCCCGTTGTGTAGGCCGAGAAGGTTGTTCGCGCCTGGCGTAACCGCGATCAGCACGGCCGCGCCGAAGAACACCAGAACCCACGTCATCGGCTCCACCTCCTGGCCCCACGCTATCCCCCGGCGCGAGCGCATTTACCCCGCCTGGCGCCCGCGGCTCCGCGACTACGTTTAGCCCGCTAAACGCGCCCGGCCGGGGACGGTTAGCCCGCTAAACGCACTCGGCGGGGGTGGGGCGGATGCGTTTAGCGGGCTAAACGTAGGCGGGTGGGCATGCGAAAGGCCCGCCGGGCGTGAGCCGGGCGGGCCTTTCGGGTGGTGCTGGGTGGAGCTACGTACGGGGTACTCAGACCGTGGTGGCGGAGCCACCGGCGGCTTCGAGCTTCTCCTTGGCGGAGCCGGAGAAGCCGTCAGCGGTGATGTCCAGCTTGACGCCGTCGACATCGCCGTTGCCGAGCACCTTGACGAGCTTGCCCTTGCGGACGAGACCGTGGGCGACGAGCTCCTCGCTGCCGATCTTGCCACCGTCCGGGAAGACGCGGGCGATGTCGCCCACGTTCACCGGCTGGTACTCGGTACGGAAGCGGTTCTTGAAGCCACGCAGCTTCGGCAGCCGCATGTGGATGGGCATCTGCCCACCCTCGAAGCGGACGGGCACGTTCTTCCGGGCCTTGGTGCCCTTGGTACCGCGACCAGCCGTCTTACCCTTGGAGCCTTCACCACGACCGACACGCATCTTCTCGGTCTTGGCACCGGGCGCCGGGCGCAGGTGGTGGATCTTGATGGCCGTCATGACTTGACCTCCTCGACCTCCACGAGGTGGCGGACGGCCTTGATCAGGCCGCGCACCTGGGGGGTGTCTTCACGCACCGTCGACTGCCGGATCTTGCGCAGCCCGAGGGTGCGCAGCGATTCACGGTGGTTGTGCTTGGTGCCGATCTTGCTCTTGATCTGGGTGATCTTCAACTGAGCCACGTCAGTTCACCTGCCCCGCCCGCTGGCGCAGCATCCGGGCCGGAGCGACGTCCTCGAGCGGCAGGCCACGACGGGCCGCCACCTCCTCGGGACGCTGCAGACCCTTCAGTGCGGCGACGGTGGCGTGCACGATGTTGATCGCGTTGTCGCTACCCAGCGACTTCGAGAGCACGTCGTGAACACCGGCGCACTCCAAGACCGCGCGGACCGGGCCACCGGCGATGACGCCGGTACCGGCGCTGGCCGGACGGAGCAGCACGACGCCCGCGGCTTCCGCACCCTGGATCGGGTGCGGAATGGTGCCGCCGACGCGAGGAACGCGGAAGAAGTTCTTCTTCGCCTCTTCGACGCCCTTGGCGATGGCCGCGGGAACTTCCTTGGCCTTGCCGTAGCCGACGCCGACCTGGCCGTCGCCGTCACCGACGACAACGAGGGCGGTGAAGCTGAAGCGACGACCACCCTTGACGACCTTGGCCACTCGGTTGATCGTGACGACCTTCTCGAGGTGCGGGGTCTTCTCCTGGCCAGCCCCACGACCGCTGTCGCGCCGGTCACGGCCGCCACCGCGACGGTCATTGCGGTCGTTGCCGCCCTGCCCGCCGGGTCCGCCCTGCTGCTGACCGCCGCCGAATTGCCGTGTACGTCCCGGCATCAGGCTTTCCTTCCGTTAACAAGCTGCTGCATCGTCAGAATTCCAACCCCGCCTCACGGGCGGCGTCGGCCAGTGCGGCGATGCGGCCGTGGTAGGCGTTGCCACCACGGTCGAACACCACGGTCGAGACGCCTGCGCTCTTCGCGCGGGCGGCGACCAGCTCGCCGACCTTGGCGGCCTTGGCCTTCTTGTCGCC
This sequence comes from Amycolatopsis sp. H20-H5, assembly GCF_035828755.1. Taxonomy (NCBI): domain Bacteria; kingdom Bacillati; phylum Actinomycetota; class Actinomycetes; order Pseudonocardiales; family Pseudonocardiaceae; genus Amycolatopsis; species Amycolatopsis sp. H20-H5. The sequence goes on from NZ_JAYMZS010000060.1 coordinate 17,663, forward strand.
GTCCAGCGCGCGGACATCCGCCTCGAGGGTGGACGCCGACGCCAGGGTCTTGCCGACCAGGTCGTCGATGAGCTGCACCGCGATGTGCCGCGAGGAACGCTTGACGACCAGGCGCGGACGGATGTCCGTGCCGCTGATCTTCTTGCGGAGCCGGAAGTGCCGACGGGTCTTCGCGACGCGGCGGCGGGTCGAGATGTCCTTGCCGACCGGCTTGCGCTTCGTAGTCGTGTCGCTCATGATCACTTACCCGTCTTTCCGACCTTGCGGCGGATCTTCTCACCCTCGTAGCGCAGACCCTTACCCTTGTACGGGTCGGGCTTCCGCAGCTTACGGATGACCGCAGAGATCTGGCCGACCTTCTGCTTGTCGATGCCGGAGACCGAGAACCGGGTGGGGGTCTCGACCTTGAAGGTGATGCCTTCCGGCGCCTCGATCTTCACCGGGTGGCTGTAGCCGAGCGCGAACTCGAGATCCGAGCCCTTCGCCGCGACACGGTAGCCGACGCCGTGGATTTCGAGCTTCTTCTCGTAGCCGGCGGTGACGCCGACGACCAGGTTGTTCACCAGGGTGCGGGTGAGACCGTGCAGTGCACGGCTCGTGCGCTCCTCGTTGGGGCGCTTCACCTGGAGAGTGCCGTCTTCGGCCTTCTCCACGGTGATGGGCTCCGCGATGATGTGCTCGAGGGTGCCCTTGGGCCCCTTGACCTTGATTTGCTGACCGTTGATGGTCACCTCGACCCCGGAGGGGACGGTGACCGGCAGCTTTCCGATGCGTGACATGTCTGTGCCCCCTTCCTTACCAGACGTAGGCGAGGACTTCGCCGCCCACGCTGTTGCGCTTGGCCTGGCGATCGGTCTGGAGGCCGGAAGACGTCGAAATGATCGCGACGCCGAGGCCACCGAGAACGTTCGGCAGTTCGGTCGATTTTGCGTAGACCCGCAGACCCGGCTTGGAGACGCGCCGGAGACCGGCGATGCTCCGCTCACGGTTGGGGCCGTACTTCAGCTCCACGATGAGGTTCTTGTGCTTCTCGCCCGGCTCGTCGCGGTAGCCCGCGATGTAGCCCTGCTGCTTCAAGATCTCCGCGATGTTCGCCTTGATCTTGGAGTGGGGAAGCACGACCTCGTCGTGATATGCCGAGTTCGCGTTACGCAGACGGGTCAAGAAGTCTGCGATCGGGTCGGTCATCGTCATGGTGACCTGTCAACCTTTCTCGCCCTGGTTCCCTGCTTCATGCAGGGCCTGTGGCGAAGTGGGAGTTCTGTATCGATTGTTTGCCAATCCGACCGGCAGCCGCGGCGGAAACAGTACCGGTGAGCTGGCTAGCTCCCGGCCCGTATCCGCCTACTTTCGGCCAGATCGGCAAAGTAAAGTCTCTTACCAGCTGGACTTGCGGACGCCGGGCAGCTCGCCCGCGTGTGCCATCTCGCGAAGGCAGATCCGGCAGAGCCCGAACTTGCGGAAGACCGCGTGGGGGCGGCCGCACCGCTGGCAACGCGTGTAACCGCGCACCTTGAACTTCGGCTTCTTCGCGGCCTTGTTAATCAGCGCTTTCTTGGCCATCGACTCAGTTCTCCTTGAACGGGAAGCCGAGCTTGCGAAGCAGCGCGCGGCCCTCGTCGTCGGTGGTGGCGGTGGTGACAACAGTGACGTCCATACCGCGCGGGCGGTCGATGGCGTCCGGGTCGATCTCGTGGAACATCGACTGCTCGTTGAGACCGAAGGTGTAGTTGCCGTTGCCGTCGAACTGCTTCGGCGACAGCCCGCGGAAGTCGCGGATACGCGGCAGCGCGATGGTCAGCAGCCGGTCGAGGAACTCCCACATCCGGTCGTTGCGCAGCGTAACGCGCGCACCGATCGGCTGACCTTCACGCAGCTTGAACTGCGCGATGGACTTGCGGGCCTTGCGAACCTCGGGCTTCTGGCCGGTGATCGCGGCCAGGTCGCGGATCGCGCCTTCGATCAGCTTGCTGTCACGGGCGGCGTCACCGACACCCATGTTCACGACGACCTTGACGACGCCGGGAATCTGGTGGACGTTCTCGAAGCTGAACTCCTCCTGGAGCTGAGCTTTGATCTCGTCGCGGTACCGGGTCTTGAGACGCGGCACGATTTTCTCTGTACTAGTCACAGGGGCGCTCATCAGATGTCCTTACCGTTCCTGCGCGAGATACGGGATTTTTTACCGTCCTCGCCGATGCGGTAGCCCACCCGGGTCGGCTTGCCGTCGGAATCGACGACCTGCACGTTCGACACGTGGATCGGCGCTTCCTGGGTGACGATGCCGCCCGACTGCGCCCCACGCTGGGTCTGGGTGATCCGGGTGTGCTTCTTGATCCGGTTCACGCCTTCGACCAGCACACGCTCACGCTCGGGGTAGGCCTGAATGACCTTGCCCTTGGCGCCCTTGTCCTTGCCGGCGATGACGACGACCGTGTCGCCCTTCTTCACCTTCATGCTCTACAACACCTCCGGCGCGAGCGAAATGATCTTCATGAACTTTCGGTCGCGCAGCTCGCGGCCCACCGGGCCGAAGATGCGGGTGCCGCGGGGCTCATTGTCGTTCTTGATGAGCACAGCAGCGTTCTCGTCGAAGCGGATGTACGAGCCATCCGCGCGACGGCGCTCTTTACGCGTGCGAACGATGACCGCCTTGACGACGTCACCCTTCTTCACGCCGGCGGCCGGCATGGCGTCTTTCACGGTGGCGACGATGATGTCGCCGATACCCGCGTAGCGCCGCCCCGAACCACCGAGAACGCGGATGCAAAGAATTTCCTTCGCGCCCGTGTTGTCGGCAACCCGTAGCCGCGACTCCTGCTGGATCACGTCAACTCCTGTATGTCGCGCTGGTTCTCGCTGAAGCGAGCCTTGCGGAACTTAGGGACTCGGAAAGAGCCCTACTTACTTGGCCTTCTCGACGATCTGCACCAGACGCCAGCGCTTGGTGGCCGACAGGGGGCGGGTCTCCATCAAGGTGACCCGGTCGCCCTCGCCCGCCTCGTTGTTCTCGTCGTGCACCTTGACCTTGGTGGTGCTGCGGAGAACCTTGGCGTAGCGACGGTGCTTCTTGCGGTCTTCGAGCTCGACCACGATCGTCTTGTTCATCTTGTCCGAGACGACGTAGCCCTCGCGGACCTTGCGGTCGTTGCGGGCAGCGGCCGTCTCAGAGGCAGATTTCGCACTCTGCTCTTCAGTGCTCATGCCGCACCTTCACTCTCGGCGTCAGGGGAAACGGACAAGCCGAGTTCCCGCTCACGCATGACCGTGTAGATCCGCGCGATGTCCGTGCGGACGGTACGCAGACGACGGTTGTTGTCCAGCTGCCCGGTAGCCATCTGGAACCGGAGGTTGAAGAGCTCCTCCTTGTGTTCCTTCAGCCGCAACACGAGCTCTTCAGCGGTGAGCTCGCGAAGTTCGGACGCCGCAATGGCTCCAGCGCTCGCCATCAGAACTCACCACCTTCACGGGTAACGATTCGGCACTTCATGGGCAGCTTGTGGATCGCGCGGCGGAGCGCCTCGCGGGCCGTCTCTTCGTTCGGGAAGCTGATCTCGAACATGACACGGCCGGGCTTCACGTTGGCGATCCACCACTCGGGCGAACCCTTACCGGAACCCATGCGGGTTTCGGCAGGCTTCTTGGTGAGTGGGCGGTCAGGGAAGACCGTGGTCCACACCTTGCCGCCACGCTTGATGTGACGCGTCATGGCGATACGAGCGGACTCGATCTGCCGGTTGGTCACGTAGCTGTGCTCAAGCGCCTGAATGCCGTACTCGCCGAAGGTCACCTTCGTACCGCCCTTGGCGGCGCCGGCGCGCTTCGGAGAGTGCTGCTTCCGGTGCTTGACCCTGCGCGGGATGAGCACGTGTCAGCCCTCCGTCTTTTCTGCAGTCTCCGGGGAGGCCGCCTCGGGCGCGGCCACGGGGGCTACGTCCGTCTCGGTCTTCGCCGCGGCAGCGGCGCGACCGGCTTCGGTCGAGGTCGGGGTCGTGCCCGACGAGCCGGAACGGCGCGGGCGGGCAGGACGGTCGGCACGGTCGCGACGCGGTGCGCGGTCAGCGGCCGCGGCGGCGTCACGCGCCTCCTTGGCCTTGAGCCCACCGACGATCTCGCCCTTGTAGATCCAGACCTTCACGCCGATGCGGCCGAACGTCGTCTTGGCCTCGAAGAAGCCGTAGTCGATGTCGGCGCGCAGGGTGTGCAGGGGAACCCGGCCGTCGTGGTAGTGCTCCGAGCGGGACATCTCGGCACCGCCGAGACGACCACCGCACTGCACGCGGATGCCCTTGACCTGCGGCGAACGCATGGACGTCTGGAGCGCCTTACGCATCGCACGGCGGAACGCCACGCGATTCGAAAGCTGCTCCGCGACACCCTGTGCCACGAGCTGAGCGTCGGCCTCGGGGTTCTTCACCTCGAGGATGTTCAGCTGGACCTGCTTCTTGGTCAGCTTCTCCAGCGCGCCACGGATCCGGTCGGCTTCCGCGCCGCGACGGCCGATGACGATGCCCGGCCGGGCGGTGTGGATGTCGACGCGGACACGGTCACGGGTGCGCTCGATCTCGACCTTGGAGATGCCGGCGCGCTCCATGCCGGTGGACAGCAGCTTCCGGATCTTGACGTCCTCGGCCACGTACTCCGCGTACTGCTTGTCGGCGTACCAACGCGACTTCCAGTCAGTGGTGATACCCAGGCGGAAGCCGTGCGGGTTGATCTTCTGGCCCACTACCGGCCACCTGCCTTCTTCTTGCTCTGCGCCTTTTTCACGTCGGTCTTCGGCCGGGATTCGACCTCGACGGTGACGTGGCTGGTCCGCTTGCGGATCCGGTACGCACGGCCCTGGGCCCGCGGCCGGATGCGCTTGAGGGTCGGGCCCTCGTCGGCGTAGGCGTTCTTGACCCAGAGGGTGTCGGGGTCCAGCTGGAGGTTGTTCTCGGCGTTGGCCACGGCGCTAGCAAGCACCTTCGCGACCGTCTCGCTCGCCGCCTGAGGGGCGAAGCGGAGCACGGCCAAGGCGTCAGTGGCGCTACGTCCCTTGATGAGCTCGATTACCCGGCGCACCTTCATCGGTGAGTCCCGGACGAAGCGAGCCCGCGCGTAAGCCACAGGCAGAGCCTCGGCTGTCGCGTTGTTCTGGGCGTTCATCGCTGCTTCCCTTGTTCTCTCGTGCCCGCTCAGCGGCGGCGCGACTTCCGGTCGTCCTTGATGTGGCCCTTGAAGGTCCGAGTCGGGGCGAATTCGCCCAACTTGTGACCCACCATCGCCTCGGTCACGAAGACCGGAACGTGCTTGCGTCCGTCGTGCACCGCGATCGTGTGTCCCAGGAAATCCGGGATGATCGTGGAGCGACGGGACCAGGTCTTGATGACCGACTTCTTGCTGGCCTCGTTGAGAACGTCCACCTTCTTGAGCAGGTGGTCATCCACGAAGGGGCCCTTTTTAAGGCTACGTGGCATCTTTTTCTACCTCCCTGCTCAGCGCTTGTTCTTGCCGGTACGCCTGCGGCGGACGATCAACTGGTCGCTCGGCTTGCGGCGGCGGGTACGACCCTCCGGCTTGCCGTTCGGGTTCACCGGGTGGCGACCACCAGAGGTCTTACCCTCACCACCACCATGCGGGTGGTCGACCGGGTTCATCACGACACCACGGACGGTGGGGCGCTTGCCGCGCCAGCGGTTACGACCCGCCTTGCCCCAGTTGATGTTGGAGTGGTCGGAGTTGCCGACCTCGCCGATGGTAGCGCGGTTGCGCACGTCCACGTTGCGGATCTCGCCCGAGGGGAGACGCAGCTGGGCGTACGGACCGTCCTTGGCGACGAGCTGCACCTTCACACCGGCGGACCGGGCGATCTTCGCGCCGCCACCGGGGCGGAGCTCGATCGCGTGGATCACGGTACCGACGGGGATGTTGCGCAGCGGCAGGTTGTTACCCGGCTTGATGTCGGCGCGAGGGCCGTTCTCGATCAGGTCGCCCTGCTTCAGCTTCTCCGGCGCGATGATGTAGCGCTTCTCGCCGTCGGCGTAGTGCAGCAGTGCGATCCGTGCGGAACGGTTCGGGTCGTACTCGATGTGCGCGACCTTGGCCGGCACGCCGTCCTTGTCGTTCCGGCGGAAGTCGATCAGCCGGTACGCACGCTTGTGGCCGCCACCCTTGTGCCGGGTGGTGATCTTGCCGGACGAGTTACGCCCGCCCGTGCCGTGCAGCGGTCGCAGAAGAGACTTTTCCGGAGTCGACCGAGTGATCTCGGCGAAATCGGAAACGCTCGATCCACGACGGCCCGGCGTCGTTGGCTTGTACTTGCGGATGCCCATTAGTCAGCTCAGTCCTTTACGCGGTGGGTCCGCCGAAGATCTCAATCGGCTTGCTTTCAGCCGAAAGAGTCACGATGGCGCGCTTGGTGTCCTTGCGCTTGCCGAAGCCGGCGCGAGTCCGCTTACGCTTGCCCTGGCGGTTGAGGGTGTTGACACTGACCACCTTGACGCCGAACACCTTCTCGACCGCGATCTTGATCTGGGTCTTGTTGGCGTCCGGGCGAACCACGAACGTGTACTTGTGGTCCTCGAGCAGCCCATAGGACTTCTCGGAGATGACCGGTGCGAGCAAGACGTCGCGGTGGTCGGGAATGGCGATCGCACTCACTGCTCGTCACTCCCTTCCGCTACTTCGCTCGACCGCGCGGAAGCTTTCGCGCTCTTGCCCCGAACGGGACCGGCGACGAAGACCTCGAAAGCGGCCTTGGTGAACACCACGTCGTCGTTGACCAACACGTCGTAGGTGTTGAGCTGATCGGGCGCGATGATGTGGACCTGGGGCAGGTTCGACGCGGAGCGCCAGCTCAGCTGGTCGTCGCGGTGCAGGACCACGAGGACGCGCTTGGCCGGGGTAACCGCGGCGATGACCTGCTTCGCCAGCTTGGTCGACGGCTTCTCGCCGCCGACAAGCTCAGTGACGACGTGCAGCTGGCCGGCGCGAACCCGGTCGGAGAGGGCGCCACGCAGAGCGGCGACCTTCATCTTCTTCGGGGTGCGCTGGGTGTAGTCACGCGGCGTGGGGCCGTGGACGACGCCACCACCGGTGTACTGCGGCGCACGGGTCGAACCCTGGCGGGCGCGACCGGTGCCCTTCTGCCGGTACGGCTTCTTGCCACCACCGCGGACTTCGCCACGGGTCTTGGTGTCGTGAGTGCCCTGGCGTGCGGCGGCCAGCTGGCCGATCACGACCTGGTGCATCAGCGGCACGTTGGCCTGCACGTCGAAGATCTCCGCGGGGAGCTCGACAGTGCCGTCGGCTTTACCGGCCGGGGTCTTCAGCTCGACGCTGGTCATTCGGTTTTACCACCCTTCGCGGCGCTGCGAACGAACAGCAGACCGCCCTTGGGACCGGGCACGGCACCCTTGATCAGCAGCAGGCCGTCCTCAGCGCGCACCGCGTGCACGGTGAGGCCCTGTGTGGTGACCCGGTCACTGCCCATCCGGCCGGCCATGCGCATACCCTTGAACACGCGTCCAGGAGTGGCACAGCCACCAATGGAACCCGGCTTCCGGTGCACAGCCTGCGCACCGTGGCTGGCGCCCTGGCCCTTGAAGCCGTGACGCTTCATGACACCGGCGTAGCCCTTGCCCTTGCTGGTTCCGGTCACGTCGACCTCGGCACCGGCGGCGAACACCTCGACGGTGATCTCCTGGCCGATCTCGTAGGTCTCGGCGTCGGTGGTCCGCAGCTCGGCGAGGAACCGGCGCGGAGTGACACCCGCCTTGTCGAAGTGGCCAGTGCGCGGCTTGGTGACACGACGCGGGTCGACCGCGCCGAACGCCAGCTGCACGGCCACATAGCCGTCGGTTTCCTGGGTACGAACCTGGGTGACCACGTTCGGACCGGCCTTGACGACGGTCACCGGGACAACCCGGTTGTTCTCGTCGAAGACCTGGGTCATCCCGAGCTTGGTGCCCAGGATGCCCTTCATTTCCCTGTCAGACATAACTTGTCTCTTATCTCCGCCGCTCGCCCTGCACCTATGGTCGGACCCTGCAAGCAGGCCCTCCAGCGCTTACTGGATGTTGACGTCGACGCTCGCCGGAAGGTCGATGCGCATAAGCGCGTCGACCGTCTTCGGCGTCGGGTCGAGGATGTCGATCAGACGCTTGTGCGTGCGCATCTCGAAGTGCTCGCGCGAGTCCTTGTACTTGTGCGGCGAGCGGATGACGCAGTAAACGTTCTTCTCGGTGGGCAGCGGCACCGGCCCGACAACACGGGCGCCGGTGCGCGTGACCGTCTCGACGATCTTGCGCGCCGAGGTGTCGATCGCCTCGTGGTCGTAGGCCTTGAGCCGGATGCGGATCTTCTGTCCCGCCATGGTGGCTGCTCGTTCCTTGTCGTCTCGTGCCGCTACTTCACAAACCGGGGCCGTACAGGAGCTCTACCGCCCCGGTTTTCGCAGTTCAACGGCCCTGTCCCCGGTCCACGCGGTCGGGCGTGTCGCGCCCGCCGCACAGACGGATCCCGTGGGATCGTCGTCTTGCCTGGTCTTCCTCAACGTGAGGGGGTCCTCGTCAGCGTGTTGACGCCGCCGGATTCCCTTGCCCGCATACCCTCACCCGAAGGAAGAGCTGCGCGGACCGTGGTCACTCGCACGAAGGCGGCCGGATCCTTCAGAAAACACTGTCCGAAGGAATCGGCCGCCCTGCGACGAGCAACCCAAGTAGTGTCGCACACGTGATTTGACGACCTGGACCCGGGGGCGTATCAGGCCCCCGGGAGCAGGGTCACATCACTTGATGATCTTGGTGACCTGGCCGGCGCCGACGGTCCGTCCACCCTCACGGATGGCGAAACGCAGGCCCTCGTCCATGGCGATCGGCTGGATCAGCACAACGCTGATGTCCGTGTTGTCGCCCGGCATGACCATCTCGGTGCCCTCCTTGAGGGTCACCACGCCGGTCACGTCCGTCGTGCGGAAGTAGAACTGGGGGCGGTAGTTGTTGAAGAACGGGGTGTGACGGCCGCCCTCGTCCTTCGACAGGATGTAGACCGAGCCTTCGAACTCCGTGTGCGGGGTGGTGGTACCCGGCTTCACGACGACCTGGCCGCGCTCGACGTCCTCGCGCTTGATGCCACGAACCAGGAGGCCGACGTTGTCGCCCGCTTCACCCTGGTCGAGCAGCTTGCGGAACATCTCGACACCGGTGACGGTGGTCTTGGTCGACTTCTCCTTGATGCCGACGATCTCGACCTCTTCGTTCACGTTCACGCGGCCACGCTCGATACGGCCGGTAACGACCGTGCCACGGCCGGTGATCGTGAAGACGTCTTCGATCGGCATCAGGAACGGCTTGTCGAGTTCACGGACCGGGTCCGGCACGCTCTCGTCGACGGCTTCCATCAGCTTGAGGACGGTCTCGCCCCACTTGGCGTCGCCCTCGAGCGCCTTCAGGCCGGAGACCTGAACGACGGGAGCGTCGTCACCCGGGAAGTCCTGGGAGGACAGCAGCTCGCGGACCTCGAGCTCGACGAGCTCCAGGATCTCCTCGTCGTCCACCATGTCGGCCTTGTTCAGCGCGACGACGATGTACGGCACGCCGACCTGCTTCGCGAGCAGAACGTGCTCACGGGTCTGCGGCATGGGGCCGTCGGTCGCCGCGACCACGAGGATCGCACCGTCCATCTGGGCCGCACCGGTGATCATGTTCTTGATGTAGTCCGCGTGACCGGGGGCGTCGACGTGGGCGTAGTGACGCTTCTCGGTCTGGTACTCGACGTGCGAGATGTTGATCGTGATGCCACGCGCCTTCTCTTCGGGCGCGTTGTCGATCTGGTCGAACGCCGAGGCGGTGTTCAGCTCGGGGTACTTGTCGTGCAGAACCTTGGTGATCGCCGCGGTCAGAGTGGTCTTACCGTGGTCGACGTGACCGATGGTTCCGATGTTGACGTGCGGCTTGGTCCGCTCGAATTTCGCCTTCGCCACTGGAATGTCCTCCTGGACTGTTTTGCTTATTCACCCCGGCCGACGTGGCTGTCGCCGGCCGGGGACATATTACTTAGGTGGGTGGTGCGGACGTTCAGGAGTGTTCCTTATGCCCGCGTGCGAGGAGGGACTAGTCCCCCGTCACCTTCGCGATGATTTCCTTCGCGACGTTCGCGGGAACCTCTGCGTAGGAGTCGAACACCATGGAGTAGTTCGCCCGGCCCTGGGTGCGGGACCGCAGGTCGCCGACGTAGCCGAACATCTCCGACAGCGGCACCACGGCCTTGACGACGCGGGTGCCTGCGCGCTCCTCCATGGCCTGGATCTGGCCACGGCGGGAGTTGAGGTCGCCGATCACGTCACCCATGTAGTCCTCGGGTGTGGTCACCTCGACGGCCATGACCGGCTCGAGGATGACCGGACCGGCCTTCTTGGCGGCTTCACGCATCGCCATGGAGCCGGCGATCTTGAAGGCCATTTCCGAAGAGTCGACCTCGTGGTACGCACCGTCCAGCAAGGTGAACTTCAGCCCGACGAGCGGGTAGCCGGCCAGGACGCCGTTCTGCATCGCGTCCTGCGCGCCAGCGTCGACCGCCGGGATGTACTCCCGCGGCACGCGGCCACCGGAGACCTTGTTGACGAACTCGTAGAGAGCACCGTCGGTGGACTCGAGCGGCTCGAGCCGGACGATGACCTTCGCGAACTGACCGGAACCACCGGTCTGCTTCTTGTGCACGTAGTCGAACTTCTCGACCGTCTTGCGCACCGTCTCGCGGTAGGCGACCTGCGGCTTGCCGATGTTCGCCTCGACCTTGTAGTCGGACTTCATCCGGTTCACCAGCACCTCGAGGTGCAGCTCACCCATACCCGCGATGATCGTCTGGCCGGTCTCTTCATCCTGGTTGACCTGGAAGGTGGGGTCTTCCTCGGCCAGCTTCTGGATGGCGATCGACAGCTTCTCCTGGTCGGCCTTCGTCTTCGGTTCGATCGCGACGCGGATAACCGGCGCGGGGAACGTCATGGACTCGAGCACGATCGGGTTCTGCGGGTCGGCCAAGGTGTCACCGGTCGTGGTGTCCTTGAGGCCCTGGACGGCGTAGATGTGGCCCGCCTGACCCTCTTCGACCGGGTTCTCCTTGTTGGAGTGCATCTGGAACAGGCCGCCGATGCGCTCCTTGCGCTCCTTGGTCGCGTTGACGACCTGGGAGCCCTTGCTGATCTTGCCCGAGTAGACCCGGATGTAGGTCAGCTTGCCGAAGAACGGGTGCGCGGCGATCTTGAACGCGAGAGCCGCGAACGGCTCGCTGGTGTTCGGCTTGCGCAGCGCGGTGTCGCCGTTGGGGAGGATGCCCTCCACAGCGGGAACGTCCAGCGGCGTCGGCAGGTAGTCGATGACCGCGTCGAGCATGGGCTGAACGCCCTTGTTCTTGAACGCGGAACCGGTGAGCACCGGGTAGGCCTCGCGGGCGATGGTGAGCTTGCGGATACCGGCCTTCAGCTCGGCTTCCGTCAGCTCGCCGCCGTCGAGGAACTTCTCCATCAACGCGTCGTCGGTCTCGGCGATGGCCTCGACCAGCTTCTCCCGGTACTCCGCTGCCTTGTCGGCAAGCTCGGCCGGGATCTCCTCGACCGCGTAGTCCTCGCCCTTCTGGACGTCACCACGCCAGGTCAGCGCCTTCATGCGGACCAGGTCGATGACACCTTCGAAGGCGTTCTCGGCACCGATCGGCAGCTGGATGACCAGCGGCCGGGCGCCGAGGCGGTCCTCGATGGTCTTCACCGTGAAGTAGAAGTCCGCGCCGAGCTTGTCCATCTTGTTGACGAAACAGATACGAGGAACCTCGTACTTGTCCGCCTGACGCCAGACCTGCTCGGACTGCGGCTCGACACCTTCCTTGCCGTCGAAGACGGCGACGGCACCGTCGAGGACGCGGAGCGAACGCTCCACCTCGACGGTGAAGTCGACATGGCCAGGGGTGTCGATGATGTTGATCTGGTGGTCGGCCCAGAAGGTGGTGGTGGCAGCCGAGGTGATGGTGATGCCCCGCTTCTGCTCCTCCTCCATCCAGTCCATCGTCGCGGCGCCGTCGTGGACTTCGCCGATCTTGTAGTTGACCCCGGTGTAGAACAGGATCCGCTCGGTGGTGGTGGTCTTACCGGCATCGATGTGCGCCATGATGCCGATGTTGCGGACCATGTTCAGGTCGGTCAGCACGTCACGTGCCACGAGAGTGTTCCCCTGTCTCAAACTTGGGGCCCGGCGAGGCTATGGATGGCCTCCGGGCGATGATCACCAGCGGTAGTGCGCGAAGGCCTTGTTGGACTCGGCCATCTTGTGCGTGTCCTCGCGGCGCTTGACGCTGGCCCCGAGGCCGTTGCTCGCGTCGAGCAGCTCGTTCTGCAGGCGCTCGATCATGGTCTTCTCGCGGCGAGCCGCGGAGAAGGACACCAGCCAGCGCAGGGCGAGAGTCGTGGAGCGGCCCGGCTTGACCTCGATCGGCACCTGGTAGGTGGCACCACCGACGCGGCGGCTCTTCACCTCGATGGAGGGCTTCACGTTGTCGAGCGCACGCTTCAGGGTGACGACCGGGTCGGTGCCGGTCTTCTCCTTGGCGCCTTCGAGCGCGCCGTAAACGATGCGCTCGGCCAGGGAACGCTTGCCGTCCTTCAGCACCTTGTTCACCAGCTGGGTGACCAGCGGGGAGGCGTAGACGGGGTCGGAGATCAGCGGCCGCTTCGGGGCCGGTCCCTTGCGGGGCATTAGCTCTTCTCCTTCTTCGCGCCGTACTTGCTGCGCGCCTGCTTACGGTTCTTCACACCCTGGGTGTCGAGGGAACCGCGGATGATCTTGTAGCGAACACCCGGCAAGTCCTTCACACGACCGCCACGCACGAGCACCATGGAGTGCTCCTGGAGGTTGTGTCCCTCACCGGGAATGTAGGCGGTGACCTCGATGCCGCTGGTCAACTTCACACGAGCGACCTTGCGAAGCGCCGAGTTCGGCTTCTTGGGGGTCGTGGTGTACACGCGAGTGCACACGCCACGCCGCTGCGGGCTCCCCTTGAGGGCCGCGGTCTTCTGCTTGGCAGCCTTGTCCTGGCGGCCCTTTCGGACCAGCTGCTGGATCGTGGGCAATGGACCAGCTTTCTGTTCGAGATCTTGCTCAGTTCGTGGTTCTCCGGCCCCCGCGGTCGGGCGTGTCGGCCCGTGTCACGGTCTTTCGACCGGTAACTTCCCGTAGGGATTTTCCGTCGGACCCCGTGTTGGCGAAGCCGGTGACCGGGTGCCTGAGCACCCCGTCCATGCCGCACGGCACACGGAGTGGCCCGACACCTGCCGGGCACGGTCTCCAAAGATACCCGCCGTCATCTGGGACGACCAAATCGGGGGGTGCGAAGGAGGGAGAACCTCCAGCCTACCCGCCGTGGACGGTCCACCGCGGCGTTCTCACGACGGGCGGACCCGGTGTCCCCGGCGGCTCAGTCCTCGTCCGGCTTGGCGTGATCCGCCCGGCCGGGATGGGGATCGCGAGCCGGATCGATGAGCGGGTGCACGGCGGCGCCCTCCGGCGCCGCGTGGCGGCCCGGCCTGGTCTCCGGCTTCGCTTCGTCCTGCGATTGGTCCTGCTCGGTGTTCACGACGCCCTCTCGCCCTCCTCGTTTTGTTCCTGTGGCGGCCGATGTGGTGCACCTGCGAACTGCCACTCCCCTGCGCCGGGACACGCTACCCACCGCACGAACGGGTGAGACCGCCGGATCCGAAACCGCAATCCGTGCGGGCACCCGGCCGAAAGGGTCACCATGTGAGCAGTGACACCTGTGCGATACGGCTTTAGGGGAGGCGGCATGTCAGCCGGGTTCGACCAGCTCGTGGCGGAGTTCGAGCAGTTCCAGTCGAGGCCGAACTGGGACAGCTCGAAGTCACCGCAACCTCACCCGACCGGGGGGGGAGTGACCGTGGTCGCCGGACCAGGTGGAGCCGTACTGGACGTCCGCTTCACCGAGGACGCGCTGAGGCAAACGCCACAGGCACTGTCCGCGGCGGTGATGTCGACATTGGCGCAGGCCGTCGCCGAGCTCCGGGCGAAGATGACGGAAGAAGCTCCCCCGTCGCCAGCGCCCACCACTTCCACTGCTCCCGCCGAGGACTTCTCGGAGCAGTCGTTCCTCAGCGCCGACGAGTTCGCCCGCGACGAGCAACGACCCCGGCTTCCACGTCGACATCCTCGCGTTGCGCGCCTACGCGGGCGGCCTCGGCAAGTACCGCGAGCAGAGCGCGAAGATCAAAGACACGGTCGGCCAGGCCGACGTCGGCAACCAGTCCTGCGGTCTGGCCAAGATCACGTCGGCATAGGAGTCGCTTCGGAACTCGAGGACAAATACTGGATGGCCAGTGTCGCTCGTGACACTGGCGACACCTTTCACAAGAGCTACGGCAAGTCTCAGCCCACAACCGGACTCACTTCCGACGCCGCTCCTGGGACCCCGTTGAAACGAGAGCTCCGCACTAGGGCGATCGAATCGACCTATCGTGAGCGCGCCCTCGAAGCCGCCTACCCTCCACAAAGGACGGAAAGTCTGCCCATTCGCCCGTTTCATACCGCCACGACCGTTTCGCGCGTGCCCTGAAGGCCACCATGACAGCGTTAAACGCCGTGAAGGCTCCCATCAGGGCACACGGCAAGCCTGGGGTCGCGACTGAAGGGGACCTTCCCTCGACTCAACCTCGCAAAAGGCCCCTTCATCAGAACAGGCCGATGTGGAGAAGCTACTTCCACAGAGGTTCTGGGAACGCGGCGACATCGAGGCCCCACAACCACAGGAGTAGCTCGCGACCCCTCTCTTGATCAGCGGAGGATCCGCGGTTCGGGGCGGCAGTGGTGACGCCGGATTCCTGCACTGGTTCATGGAGACCGCTCCGCCTCGCGGGCTGCCGGTGGGCGGGCACTGACCGTACGATCCGGGGATGGCTCGGGCGCGGCGGGAAGCGACTCCTCAGGAGTGGGCGAAACGGCACAACGCCGCGCTCTTCCTGGCCGGGGATGGCCGTGCGCCGAGCTTCGGGTACTTCCCCAACGCTCGTCAGCGCACCACGATGACGCATCTGACCGCGCAGGCGGCGCCGTACGAATACGCCGTCGAGCTGCGGCTTCGAGACCACGCGGTGCTGGCCTTCGAGTACCGGACCGGCGAACAGACGGCCGGGACGGGCCACATGGTGCAGACCTGGACGCCGCCGGTGCCCGCGCTGAGCTTCGACACCTCGCTGAAGAGCATGCTCGCCACGATCAAGCGGCCGACGACGACGTTCCAGGCACCGGGCACGGTGGCCACCGGCTATCCGCCGTTCGACGATCGGTTCACCGTCTACTGCGAGCATCCGGACTTCGCCCGCGGCGTACTCACACCGCAGGTGGTGCAGTGGCTGCTCGGTGATCCGCGCACGCCCGGCCAGTTCGCGTTGCTGAACTCCGTCGCGCTCACGTCGGGCACCCGGCGGCTCGTGCTCGACGACGTCGACGGGACGGCCGGGTTCCTGGTCGACTTCGTATGCGCGCTGCCCGGGTACACCTGGCAGTACCGGCCCTGAGAAATCGGTGGACAGGTCGGCGAGGATTGCCGGGTGACCGAACGCTGGACCATCAGCCCCCTCCCCGTCGACCATCCCGACGCCGTCGGCCTGCTGCGCGAGTACATGACGGACGTCGCCTCGCGCTACTACGGCCGTCCCGCCACGGACGCCGAGGTGGACACCGCGCTGGCCGAGGACTCCCACGCCGACCTGATGCCGCCGACCGGGGTGCTCCTGGTCGCCCGGCGGGACGACGGCTCGCTCGCCGGCTGCGTTGGCACCCGGCTGGTCGAGGACGGCCTGACGCTGCTCACCCGGATGTACGTGCGGCCGGACGCCCGGGGGCAGCGCGGCGGCGAGCGGCTCGTCGCGGCCGCGGAGGACGCGGCGAGGGGTATGGGCGCGAGGGTTATGCGGCTGGACACCCGGAAGGACCTCGTCGAGGCCCGTGCGCTGTACGCGCGCACCGGCTACGTCGAGGTCGAGCCCTTCAACAACGGCAAGTACGCCGACCACTGGTTCTCGAAGAACCTCGCCCAGGTCAGCGCCCCGGCGCCTGCGTTTAGCCCGCTAAACGCAGGTCAGGGCGCTACGGAGTGAGCTTGCCCGCGCAGGTGACGACGTCACCTTTCGCGGCCTTGTCCGAGGTCACCAGCGAGCCGCGGACGGTGATCCGGCACTCGAGTCTGCCGTCGCCTTGGCCCTGCAGCTGGACGCGGGGCGGGACGCCGGTGTTCTGCCAGGTGAGCTCCTTGCGCCATGGCAGCGGCACGGCCAGCTCCTGGTGCACGAGGCCCAGGCCGTTCTCGTCGTAGACGAGCGTCGCGGTGCCCGAGCCGGTCAGTTCGTACGTGATCCGCCAGTCGTTCGCGGGCTGCGGTGTTTCGGCAGACGGCGTCCGCGTGACGGTCTGGTCCGGCGGCCGCGACGACGCGGGCACGGCGGGCGGGGGCTCGCCGACCACGGCGACGGCCTGCGGTGGCGGGTCGTCCCCGCCGGTCAGCAGGACCACCCCGCCGGCCAGGGCGCCGACCACCACGACGGCCACGCCGAGACGGGCGAGCAACTGTCTGTCAGCCATCCGGGCTCCTCAAGTCGGAGGCACGGGCGCGGCCCTCACCGGGTGAGGGCCGCGCCCGGCGCTCGGTCAGTAGCCGCCAGTGGGAGTCGGCAGCAGTTTGCCGGGGACGCCGTTGACCGACTGCAGCAGGCCGAGCAGCGGCACTCCCGCCGGGGCGAACGTCCAGAGGTTGTTCAGGTTGGTCGTGTCGGGCTGGTCGACGACCACGACGCCGCCGGGAGTGTCCTGAGTGGACGCGAGGGCAGGCACGGCCGCGCCGAGGACGGCGATACCCGCGAGCGTCGCGCCCGCGACGAGACAGGCGAGGTTCTTCTTCATCGGTGACTCCTTTTTGTTGGCAAACAAGGGGATTTGCTACGAAACCAGCGTGATGAGCCCGAAGACCGGGGCCAGCAGCTGGGTCGGCGCCTGGACCGACGGGCCGAGCAGCCCGCCCGCGTCGAGGCCGGGAACTGCCCAGATCGCCGGGGCGCCCGAGGTCGGCAGCGCGGGCAGGGACGGCAGCCCCGGCGCCGGGGCGGCGGTCGCGATCCCCCCGGCCAGGCCGGTCAGGGCCGCGGCGGCGGCGATCGGAAGCACGACACGGGCGGCGATGCGCTTCATGGATTCATCTCCTGGGTATCGGGGGTTCTTGTCCTGCCGCCCATGACCGGGCGGAAGTCTCACCGCAGGGCGTTGCTCACCGGCACGATCGTGCCGTCGGGCACCCATTGCCCCGCGTAGTCGCGGTTCATCACCATGCCGGTGGCGTGCGGTTCGTTCGGGTACATCGGCATGGCGTTGACCTGCGCCGCGGCGAAGATCTGGACCTCGCCGTTGACGGCGCGCCAGTTGTCGCCGAGCCAGGCGCGGAAGCCGCCGAGAGTGGGACTCTCACCGCCGAAGGTGTTGCCGGACGCGACGGCGTAGGACACCGCGAGCTGCTCGCGGGGATCGAATCGCAGCGGCAGGGACGCGCTCGCGACGGCGTTCACGATCGGTCCGTTCAGCAGCCAGGGCGCCAAGTACAGGCCGTACTGGTGGGTGGGCTGGAGCCGCTGGGATTCCGCGGCCCTGCTCATCGCCGTGTACCCGGCCGCCCAGCCCGAAACGACGACCAGCGCGGTGTCGGGCCCCGCGGTCGCCTGCACCGGGAGCCCGGTGCGAGCGGCCGTTTCGCGCACGAGCTTCGCCGCGGCGACGCTGCGCGAGGAACTGTCCTCGACCAGCGTGATCGCGGACGGTTTGCGGCCCGCGAGGAACTCGACGAGCTTGACCAGCGATCCGCTGTCCTCCGGCGAAAGGGCATCGGACGGGCAGGTCGTGAGGACCTCGTGACGCTCGCCGATCAGGCCGCCGAGGGCCGCACCGGCGCACTCGGGGGCATCGGCGTCGGCGATCACCGGGCCGGGCGCGCTGCCCGCGTCCACCTCGACGGTGGTGCGGGCGTCGCCCCTGCTGATCACCAGGTCACTCCGGCCCTCGGGCAGGTCGACCTCGGCCCAGGTCCCCTCCGCGCCGGGGCGAGAGATGGCCTTGGTGACCAGCCCGCCTTCGAGCCCGGCGGACAGGTCGTCCCCGGCGCTGGCGGGGAAATGCACCAGGTTGCGGCCCGGCCGTTGCGGGCTGACCAGCACCGGGACCTGCGCTCCCCCGGCGACGACGGCCGCCAGCAACGGGACTCCGGGGACGGGCAGGGCGGGCGGGCGCGGGATGGCGGCGAGGGCGCTCCACGCGACAAACCCGATGGCGACGCCCACGACGCCGAAGCGGTACACCCGGACGTCGCGCTGGAAGAAACCCGCGACCACGGTGACCGCGATCGGCAGGACCACGATCACCACCAGCGAGACGCCGAACAGCGTGCCGTAAAGCCTGCGATCGAACCCGACCCCGGACAGCGCGAGCTGAGTGGCGCCCGCGATCGCGAGCAGCCCGCCGAGGGTCAGCGACAGCGGGCCGAGGCGGAAGTTGCTGGTACGCCACTGATCCACCGGCACCCACGCCAACAGGACGGTGACGCCGAACCAGACAGCGGCCGCGGCGACGAAGACGGTGTTGACGGCGAATTCAACGCCGGTGTCGGTGCCGGAGCGGCCCAGTGACGTCTCCAGCACCACCAGGACGATCAGCGCCACCGACGCCCAGCGGCCCGGCGACGGCCACCACCGGAGCAGCACCGGGATCGACAGTGCGAGTACGACATGGACTACCAGTGCGACGACGTTGACATCGACCGGCACGGCCGAAACCACCGCGAGCGCCGCGGAAACGGCACCGAGTCCCGCAACCGTGCCGAAGAGCCGTCGTGGCACTTCGGCGACCAGCGGCCGCAGAAACCCAGTACCGGCAAGGAAAGCGGTGGCGAGCAGCAGCACGAGCCGGAGCACGAGCGCGGCCGCGTCCACCCCGGCGGAGCCTGAGCTCGCCGTCATGTCGTGGTGATCCATGGGGCCTTCCGGGGAAAGGGTCCGGCGGAGGTCCTCCGGTGACGGACGTGCCGTCACCGGAGGACCGGTCGCGCCGGGAGGGCTACTTGAGATCCGAATCCGCGACCACGAACAGCTCGGAGTGCGGTTTCGCGTTGCCGAAGTCCCCGTGGGGCCAGGACTTCCGGTTGAAGTTGAGGCCGACCTGCCCGGTGAACTCGTCCCGGAAGTTCTGGTCGACCGAGATCTTCCCGTCCTCGCCCAGGTTCAGCAGGTTCACCTTGTGGTCACCGTCCAAACCGGACCGCGCGACGAAGTAGTTCGACACCGCGAGGTGCTGCGGCTGCTTGGTTTCGTGGTAGAAGCCGTCGTCGCCGAGCACGAAGTTGTCGTACGCACCCCAGTGCGGGCCCGCGCCGGGCGTACCCGGGTTGATCGGTGCCGCACCCACGACGGTCGGCAGGTCGTCCCCGCCGCCCTGCTGGGCCTTTTCCTTGGTGTCGATCGCACCCTTGTAGTCGTCACCCGCGGCGAGGAGTTTCTGGATGTCGAGGACGTAGACGCCGCCGGTGGTGCCGGGGTCGTCCGCGGACAGGGTGCCCTTCTGACGCCCGACGATCGCGCGGTAGAGGTACTTGTCGTCGGGGCTGGTCTGGATCCAGCCGCCGTTCGAGCTGGCGCCGTTCGAGTCGTTGTTCGGGTAGATCGCCTTGTTGGCCGACCCGTCGTCGAACACCTCACGCCAGTGCGGCTCGGCCGCGGTGATGTCCGGCGTGTAGAAGACCGCGCCACCCTGCATGGTCTGGGCGAACGCGCCCTTGTGACCGGGCAGGTTTGTCACCGTGGTTTCCATGACCGCGCGGCTTTCGGCGTGCAGCGGGTCCGCGGGATCGGCGCGCGGACCGTCCTGCAGGTAGGACACCGACTTCAGCTTCGGGTCATTGCGGTCGGAGATGTCCCAGGTCCGGACGGTCGGGCGGCGCAGGTACGGCGACGGCTGCTTGACCGGGTCCAGGATGATGTTGCGCGGCTCGGCGTAGTCACTGGTGACCAGCGTGTTCAGGTCCTCGCGGGCCTGGATGCCGTGCGGGTTGGCGCAGGTGGGCTTGCCGAGCTGCGGCAGGTTGTCGCACAGCTTCCGGTTGTCGCCCTGCGGGGTCGCCGCCGGGGACTGTGAGAGCACCTGGGCGTTCTGGTCGAAGTGCACGACCTCGCCGGGGCTGCCCGCGAAGCCGTTGCCGACCTGGGTGGAACCGTCCTGGTAGACGTACGGACCGGGCACGACCGGGCCACCCATGTAGGTGCCGTAGGCGGTGCCGTCCTTGAGCACCCAGTAGGCGTCCGGCACGGAACCGCCGAGCGTCTGGGTGGGCAGGCTGACGCCCTTGAGCTTCAACTGCGGCAGCGCGCTGACGTCGAAGGCGTAGGTGGCGGCCGCGAAGAGCGCACCGGCGTAGATCGTGTCGCCCTTGTGCCACACGTACTGCATGTGGTGCGGCTCGTTCTCGACGAGCGGTCCGACCGTCGCGGTGTTGACCACCTTGCCGTAGGTCGGCGACCCCTGGGTGGCGTCGATGACCGCCAGGAAGTCGGGGCCGGGCAGCGCGTTCTTGATCTTGTTGAGGCCGCCACCGAGCGAGCCCGGCAGGTTCTTGACGTCCTTGACCAGGGTGTCGGCGATGTTCTCGTCACCGGCCCAGACCAGGAGCCACTTCTTGGGGGTGCCGGTGGCGGACCTCGCTGAGGCCGCGAGATCCTTCTGTACCAGGTGGTTCTGCACCCAGTACTGCTTGCCGTCGGCGGCGGTCTTGGCGTCGGTGACGACCTTGACGTCGGCGTAGGCGCTGGTGGCCGACCCCGTGTAGGTCACCGCGCCGACGGCGAGTGCCGCCGCCATGGCGCCTATCACCACTTTTCGCCACTTCGGCGAGTTGGATAGCATTCGTTCTCCCTGTTTATTGCGAAAGGCGCCAGGAATAGGCACACCTCTCCCCTTTTTTCGCGTTTTTCGCGTTTTCGCGCACGACGACGGAACGCGGGTGCCAGGGGAAAGCAGATGGCCGCCCGGCCTTGAGGACGACAAAGCCTTACGGGCAGCGGAAAATGTCAGCGCCACGAAGAACTCGCCCGCCCGGGACTGGGCGGGCGGATTCAGCGGGTCGCGACGGGATGAGTCAGTTCAGGAATCCATACACAGCGCGCTCGCTTGCTGTCGCAAGTCGACGTGCCGGCGCCACACCAGGGCGACAGGAGAGGACATGGGCGAAATACTCTTGCGAAGTGAACTCGGTGTCAATCTCGTGATCAAAGAATGGGACTTCGCTCGCACAGGTGACTTTCCCACCACCTGAGAGCGTTTGCCGCACGCTGCTAGCCCGAACGGGTGAGTCCTTTCCGCATAATGGCCGTTAGGTCATCAGGCGGCATGACGATGCGTGACCAGGACCGTTCGACCGCCTACTCAAAGCCCTGACACCGTGATCTTTTTGTTACCCGGTCTCGGGAACTTCGACTCCTGGCGACCGGCGATTTGACACTCAGAGCTTCGAGTGCCAGGCTCCTTCGCAGAGCGCTTTGAGCAACGTAAGTTCCTGTTCGACGATTGCCCCCTGCTCAGCGACAGCGGTATCGGACGCCGAATCGGGCAGCAGGAGGGTGAAGACGAACTCGCTTTGGGCACCGTTCGGGACGACCCGGGTGAAGACCGTCGACTCGCCGCCGTCGGCCGCTGTCAGCCGGAGGTCGACCGTGCCCGCCCCCGCGTCGAGCAGCGCCTCCAGCCGGAGCGCGCCCCTGGCCGTCTCGGCGATCCACGCGTCGCCGTCCGGCGTCACCGACTTCGCGAAGCCCGGCGCGTACCGGGGCAGTGTCGTCGGATCCGCGACCACCGCGAACACCAGCGGCCGCGGCGCGGCGATGGACACTGCCCTGGTCACTGCTCGTCCCATCCCCCGGAGTCTAGTTACTTAGCCATGCTCAGCGCCGCGTTTAGCCCGCTAACCGCAGGTCGCCGGGGACAGTTAGCCCGCTAAATGCGCTCGCGGCGGGTGGTGAGCAGGGTGAACGGGAGGAGGGCGAGCACGCCGCCGACGACGGCGACGAGGACGTAACCGCCGTCGGCGAACAGCAGCCCGGCGGCCAGGCTGGCCAGGGCGGACGCGCCCCACACGAGCGCGTCGACCATGCCCTGGAGGCGGGCGCGCTCTTCGACGGGCAGGTCGCGGCTGAGCAGGCTGCTCCCGCCTACGAACACGAGGTTCCAGCCGTAGCCGAGCAGGAACAGGGCGAGCGGCAGGCCGGACGTGTGCGCGGTGGGCGCTCCCACCGCTGTCGCCGCCGCGACGGCGAGCGTGCCGAGGCCGCAGTTGATCGCGACCTGCCCGCCCCAGCGATCGGCGATCCGGCCGGACAGCGGCGCCAGCGCGAACATGCCGATCATGTGCGCGCTCAGCACCCAGCCGACCACCCCGAGGCCGTGCCCGTGGGCCTGCAGCTGGAGCGGAGTCATCGTCATCACCGCGACCATGGCCAGCTGGGCCGCGATCATCGCGACGAGCGGCCGCAGCACCACCGGCCGCCGCAGGGCCGCCCTGATCGGGAACGACATCGGCGCGGGCCGTGCTTCGGGTGTCCGCGGTATCTCTCGCGGCAGCGTCAGGATCGCCGCCATCGCGACGATGGCGGTCAACGCCGACACGGCGACCGGCCCGGACAGCGACGGCAGCCCGAGCCGGACGGCGAGGCCCGAAGCCGGGGCGATCAGCGCCGGTCCGGCCAGCGCCCCGACCGTCCCGCCCCAGACGATGGTGGACACCGCGAACCCGCGGCGCTGCTCCGGGTAGAGATCGGCGGCCACGTAGCGGGACAGCTGCGCGCCGGCGTTGCCGATCCCCAGCAGCACGATCCCCGCCAGCAACACTACGAGCACCGACAGCACAGCTCCGGCGAAGGCGATGATTCCGCCCGCGACCGCCAGGCCGTAGGCGGTGGACAGGGTGAACCGGCCGCCGCGACGGGCCATCAGGACACCGGCGCCAAGCGCGCCCGCAGCCGTGCCGAGCACACTCGCGGTGGCGGGCAGGCCGCTCCAGCTCGGGCCGTTCCGCTGAGCGACGATCAGCGCTCCGGCCGTGGTCGCCCCCACCATGGCCGTGTTCATCGCCGCGACCCCCGCGAACACCGACACCATCGACTTCGTCCGCCCCAGCACCACCGCATTCCCCATGTCCAGAATGCTAGAGAGGTCGATCAGCCGTTCGAAGGGCCTTTCAACGGACTTTCGAGCCCGTGGGCGTCCACTTGGAAGGAAGATGGACCGTATGACCTTCCGACCGGACAAACCGCTCGACAACGTGGACTGGCAGCTGCTCGATCAGCTGCAGAACGACGGCAGGCTGTCGTTCAAGGAGCTCGGCCGCCGGATCAACCTCTCCGCGCCGGCGGTGGCCGACCGGATCCGGCGGCTGGAGGAGACCGGGGTGATCACCGGCTACCGGGCTCAGGTCGACGCGCGGCAGGCGGGCTACCCGATGATGGCGTTCGTAGAGATGCGGTGCTCACTCGCCACCTGCCTGCTCAAGACCAGCAAGTCCGAGGACTACCCGGAGGTGGTCGAGCTCCATAAGCTCAGCGGCGACCATTGCGCGATGGTCAAGGTCCGGGTGGCCTCGCTGGAGCATTTCGAGGGACTCTGCGAACGGCTGGGCCGGCACGGCGAGTTGCGTTCGTCGATCGTCCTGTCGACCCAGTACGAGGGCCGACCCGTCGAACCGCCCGCCGCCGACTTCCTGCGCGCGACCAGCGACAACGGCTGGAAGCGCTGACCCGGCGTTTGCGGTTAGCCCGCTAAACGCAACGTCCGGGCAGCTCGAGGTGGGTTTTCAGGCGGGCCAGTTCGGCGGGGACGTCGTGGGCGAGCCAGCGCCGCAGCGGTGGGTCCAGTAGCCAGGACAGTGGGCGGCGGAAGCGGAACTCGAGGCGGCGGCGCACGTGGGTTCCGTCCTCCCGCTCGACGCATTCGAGCAGGCCGTGGAAGTCGGCCAGGCGGTCCAGCGGCCCGGGGACCTGGGAGATGTCCACGCGCACCCCCGGGGTGAGCGCGACGCGCTGAGTCGTCATCGGGCCCGGCAGGCCGAGCAGCCGGGGCCGGAAGCGGAAGACGGTTTCGGCGGCGGCTCGCCGGACCCACCTGATCGTCTTCAGGCGCGGGTCCACGACGCGGTACGCCTCGACGTCCATGATGAACGCCAGGATGTCCGCCGCCGGTCTCGCGATGATCGTGCTCGCCTCACCTGTCGCCACCATGGTCAGTCCCCCGTCTCGCTCGGTACCAATCCGTGGGCCACCAGCTCGATCCACGCGCGCACCAGGCGTTCGTCGTCGATCTCGGCGGGCGCGCGCTCGGTGCAGATGGCGAGCGCGCGGTAGTAGGACAGGCCCGAGAACAGCACAGCCGCGGTGGCGTCGCAGTCGGCGACCCGAAGCCGTCCGGCGGCGGCCTGCTCGGCGAGCCACCCGGCGAGCGTCCGGTGCAGGGCCCGCAGGACGCCGTCGAAAACGCGGTCCGCCAGCTCCGGGTGGTCTCTGAGGTCGCGGAAGGTCACACGGACCAGGTCGGCGTTGGCCTCGAGCGCGCCGACGAGCCCGTAAGCGATCGCCTCGAGCGCCTGCCGGGGATCGCCCCCGGCCATCGTGGGCAGGACCTCGCGCTCGGCCTCCTGATACCCCGACACGTGCCGCTCGACCGCCGCGGCCAGCAGCTCCTCCTTCGACCGGAAGTGCTTGTAGAGCGCGCCCGACCCGGGCGCCAGGCCGGCGGCCTCCTGGATGAGCGCCACGCTCGTCGCCCCGTATCCCCGCTCGGCGAACAGCCCGACGGCAACCCGCACGATCCGGTCCCTCGCACTCTCAGCCATACGAGAGAGAGTACTCACTCACCTAGGCAGCCGTCCAGCCACCGTCCCCGGCGACTTACGTTTAGCCCGCTAAACGCGCTCGCGGTGCAGGTCAGGCGGGGGGCGGCGGATTCGCGAGCACCGGGGGTGATGACCACGCGACTGCGGTTAGCCCGCTAGACGCAAAGCGTCCCCGGTCTGTGGGACCGGGGACGCTGGCGAAACGGAACTGCGGTGCTAACCGGCGATCCGGCGTCGGCGGGCGCGGAGCAGCAGGCCCGTGCCGAGGCCCAGTGCGGCCAGCGCGAGCGCGCCGAGCCCGATCACGTCGACCCCGGTGCTGGCCAGTCCGCTGCCACTGGCCTGCCCACCGCCGGTGCCCGGCGTCGGTGTGGGGGTGGCGGTCTTGCCGCAGTCAGCGGACTGGGTGGGCACGGTCGGCAGCGGCGCGTCACCGGCCACGACTTCGATCCCGACCCGAGCAGCGCGGTCCTCCGGAGCGTAGACATCGACCGAGGTCGGGTTGTCGTACTTGATCTTCCACCCCGCGGGGGGCAGGAAGTACAGGCTGTAGTTCAGCCCGGGAACCAGCTTGTGGAACTCGAAATGTCCCTTCTCGTCCGTCGTCTGCTCGCCCACGACGGGACAGGCCTGCTCGGCGGTGAGCACGACCTTGACCCCGGCCAAGCCCTGGCCGGAGTGGACCTCAACGTCGCCGATGAGGGCGCCGAAGCCACCGGGCACAGTTGCCTGGTCATGGGCGTCCGCGTGGTTTTCGGTGTCGACCTCGCGATAGCCGAAGTCGCAGGAAGCAGCGACGTAGCCGCGGTTGAAGGCGGCTTCCGGCACCGTTTCGGACACGTCGAACGTGCGAGTCTGACCGGGCGCGATGGTCACCCCACGCGACCACACGAGATCCCCCCAGCCGGGGCCGGTGCCCCGCAGGATGTAGTCGTTGCCGACGCGGTTGCACGCGGCCACGATGCCGGTGAGCGGGATCTTGCCGGAGTTGGACAGCGTCACGGTGACGTGCGCCAGGTCGCCGACCTGGTAGGTGTCCTTGGCGAACGCCATCGACGCGTGCAGCGCGCCGTTCAGCGGCGGTACCCCGCGGACGTTCAGGTCCTTGGTGTCCGGTCCGATCTGGACGGTTTCGAACGGGATGAGCCAGCCGCCGACCACGTCGCCGCCGAGGTAGTACTCGGCCGACGGGATTGTCCCGAAGTCGAACTTCCCCTTGGCGCCGCTGGTGACCTTGAACGTGGCTGAGCCGTTGACGTACCGCAAGGTGAGGGCGATGCCGCCCAGCTCCTCGCCGTCGTCGAGCTTGCCGTTGCCGTTCCCGTCGCCGTACACGAGTCCCGCGGCGTGACCGGCCACGTTGGTGACGCGCGCGCTGAAGCTGAACTCCTGGCTGGCGCTCATGCCGCTCTTGTCGAACATGACACCCTGCACGACCGTGGTGTCCTGTTCGATGTCCTGGATCTTCCCGGAGGCCGCCAGTTCGTAGGTCGCCCCCGGGTCGAGCGCCAGGCCCTTGCCCACCTGCAGCGGGCCCCAGTCGGAAACCCTCAAGTTGGTCGAGTCGACGTGGGTTTGGCCGACCGTGAGCCCCTCGGCCCTGGTCGTGCCGACGTTCGTCACCTTGAAGGTGAAGCGGACGTCCTCATTGGTGTTGTACGACTTCTTGTCGAAGACGAGCGACACCTCGACCGTCGATCGCTCGGCGGGCGCGGCCTGCGGCTTCGGCTCCGCGGGCTTCGAGCTTTCGACGGGCGGTGCGCTGGACTCCGGTGCCGTGGAACTGCGCGGCGGTTCGACGATGGACGGCGCAGTGGACGCCGCCGTGGATGGCACAGTGGATGGCACAGTGGAAGCCGGTGCCGGATCCGGATCGGCCGCGGCCGATCCGGCGAACGTCCCGGTCAGCGCCAACGCCACGGCGAGCGCGGCGAAAAAACGCGAGATCGGTCTCGCACCTGGTGATTTGGTCATGCAGTAACACCCCTGATTACCGATGGAAACGCGCAAAGCCCCCGACCCGCGTGTAACCGGACCACCCTAACCAAGTTCGCGGATGATGAATACCCACTTCGGGCGATAGGCGAATTCCCGCCCAACGCGAAGCGCCCCCGGTCCGAGTGGACCGGGGGCGCTTCGGGTGGAACTGGTGGTGCTTAGCGGAAGTCGCGACCGAAGTCGTAGTCGTCCAGCGGCACCGCCGCGCCCGGCGTGGAGCCGAACACGTCCGGGGTGTAGTAACCGTCGTCGTAGGACGGGATCGCGTAAGCCGCGACCCGAGCCTCTTCGGTCGGCTGCACCTGGATGTTGCGGTACTTGTTGATTCCGGTACCGGCCGGGATCAGCTTACCGATGATCACGTTCTCCTTGAGGCCCACGAGGCGGTCCGAACGGCCGTTGATGGCCGCGTCGGTCAGCACTCGCGTGGTCTCCTGGAACGACGCCGCCGACAGCCACGAGTCCGTGGTGAGCGACGCCTTCGTGATGCCCATCAGCACCGGGCGGCCCGAAGCGGGCTCGCCGCCTTCGGCGACCGCGGCGCGGTTACGCGCCTCGAACTTGGTCCGCTCGGGCAGCTCGCCCGGCAGGAAGTCCGTGGACCCGTTCTCGATGATCGTGACCCGGCGGAGCATCTGCCGGACGATCACCTCGATGTGCTTGTCGTGGATCGACACGCCCTGTGCCCGGTACACCTTCTGGACCTCGTCGGTGAGGTGCATCTGCGCCTCACGCGGACCCATGACCCGCAGAACCTCGTGCGGGTCGGGCGTACCTTCCAGCAGCTGCTGGCCGACGGCGACCTTGTCACCGTCCGCCAGCGGGCCGGACGCGGTGCCGGCGAGCCGCTGACGCTTGGACAGCTTGTCGAAGACGATCTCTTCGCCACCGTCGTCCGGGATCAGCGTGATCTTCCAGAACCGCTCGCTCTCTTCGATGCGCACGCGGCCATCGACGTCGGCGATCGGCGCCTTGCCCTTCGGGACACGGGCCTCGAACAGCTCCTGCACACGCGGCAGACCGGTCGTGATGTCGTCACCGGCCACACCACCCTGGTGGAACGTACGCATCGTCAGCTGCGTGCCGGGCTCACCGATCGACTGGGCCGCGACGATACCCACGGCCTCGCCGACGTCGACGAGCTGACCGGTCGCCATGGACCGGCCGTAGCAGGTCGCACAGATACCGACAGCCGACTCGCAGGTCAGGACCGAGCGGACCTTGACCTTGGCGATGGCACTCGCCACGAGCTGGTCGAGGGCCGGGTCGCCGATGTCGTCGCCGGCGTTCAGCACCACGTTGCCCTTGGCGTCCACCGCGTCCACCGCGAGGTTCCGGGCGTACACGCTGGTCTCGATGTGCTGGTCACGCAGGACCGTGCCGTCGGGCTGGGTCTCACCGATCGGCATGTTGATGCCCCGGGTGGTCCCGCAGTCGGTCTCGCGGACGATGACGTCCTGCGAAACGTCCACCAGACGACGGGTCAGGTAACCCGAGTCGGCGGTCCGCAGCGCGGTGTCCGCCAGGCCCTTACGAGCACCGTGCGTCGCGATGAAGTACTCGGCGACCGACAGGCCTTCACGGAAGTTGGCCTTGATCGGACGCGGGATGTACTCACCCTTCGGGTTCGACACCAGCCCACGCATCCCGGCCAGCGAGCGGACCTGCGTCATGTTGCCCGCCGCGCCCGACTTCACGATCACGGCGATCGGGTTGTCGTCCGGCAGCGCCGTTTCCATGATCTTGTGGACTTCTTCGGTCGCCAGCGTCCACACCTTGACGAGCTCGTTGTTGCGCTCGGTGTGCGACAGCTGACCACGCTGGTAGCGCTTCTCGACCTGGTCGGCCTTGCCCTCGTACTCGTCGAGGATGGCCTTCTTGCCGATCGGGGTCAGCACGTCCGAGATGGCGATGGTGACGCCCGAGCGGGTCGCCCAGTAGAAACCGGCGTCCTTCAGGCGGTCCAGCGTCTGCGCGACCTGGGTCATCGAGTACCGCTCGGCGAGGTCGTTCACGATCAGGGCCTGACGCTTCTTGGGCATCGGCTCGTTGATGAACGGGTAGTCCGCCGGCAGCAGCTCGTTGAACAGCACGCGGCCCAGGGTGGTCTCGGCGAGCCACGGCTTGCCGGGCTCCCAGCCCTTTTCCGCGAGACGGGCTTCGTCGGCCTTGGCCGGCGAACGGTCCGAAACGCGGATCTTGCAGGGAGCATGCAGGCTGAGCGCCTTGCGGTCGTAGGCCATGATGGCCTCGGCCGGCGAGGAGAACGCCTTGCCCGCGCCCTCGGTGCCCTCGGTGAGCCGGGTCAGGTGGAACAGGCCGGTCACCATGTCCAGTCGCGGCATGGCGAGCGGACGGCCCGACGCCGGCGAAAGGATGTTGTTCGCCGACAGCATCAGGATGCGGGCCTCGGACTGCGCCTCCGCGGAAAGCGGGAGGTGCACGGCCATCTGGTCACCGTCGAAGTCCGCGTTGAACGCCTCGCAGACCAGCGGGTGCAGCTGGATGGCCTTGCCTTCGACCAGCTGCGGCTCGAAGGCCTGGATCCCGAGGCGGTGCAGGGTCGGTGCGCGGTTCAGCATCACCGGGTGACCGGTGATGACCTCTTCGAGCACGTCCCACACCTGCGGGCGCGAGCGCTCCACCATCCGCTTGGCGGACTTGATGTTCTGCGCGTGGTTCAGGTCGACCAGCCGCTTCATGACGAACGGCTTGAACAGCTCGAGCGCCATGTCCTTCGGCAGACCGCACTGGTGCAGCTTCAGCTGCGGCCCGACGATGATGACCGAACGGCCCGAGTAGTCGACGCGCTTGCCGAGCAGGTTCTGGCGGAACCGGCCCTGCTTGCCCTTGAGCAGATCGGACAGCGACTTCAGCGGCCGGTTACCGGGGCCGGTGACCGGACGGCCACGGCGGCCGTTGTCGAACAGCGCGTCGACGGCCTCCTGCAGCATCCGCTTCTCGTTGTTGACGATGATCTCGGGCGCGCCGAGGTCGATCAGCCGCTTGAGGCGGTTGTTCCGGTTGATCACGCGGCGGTACAGGTCGTTCAGGTCGGAGGTCGCGAAGCGGCCACCGTCCAGCTGCACCATCGGACGCAGGTCCGGCGGGATCACGGGGACGGCGTCGAGCACCATGCCGCGCGGGTCGTTGCCGGTGGCCTGGAAGGCCGCGACGACCTTGAGCCGCTTCAGCGCGCGGAGCTTCTTCTGCCCCTTGCCGTTGCGGATGGTGTCGCGCAGGTGGTCGGCCTCGGCCGCGACGTCGAACTCGGCAGCCAGCTTCTGGATGGCTTCCGCGCCCATGCCACCGGTGAAGTACTCGCCGTAGCGGTCGACGAGCTCGCGGTAGAGCAGCTCGTCGGCGATCAGCTGACGCACGTCCAGCTTGGTGAAGGTCGTCCAGACCTCTTCGAGACGGTCCAGCTCGCGACCGGCGCGGTCACGCAGCTGGCGCATCTCGCGCTCGCCGCCTTCCTTGACCTTGCGGCGGACGTCGGACTTGGCGCCCTCGGCCTCCAGCTCGGCGAGGTCGGCTTCGAGCTTCTGCGCACGGGTCTCGATGTCCGAGTCACGCTTGGTCTCGAGGTTCTTGCGCTCGACGCCGATCTCGTTCTCGAGGGTCGGCAGGTCGGTGTGACGCAGGTCGGTGTTCACGCCGGTGATGACGTAAGCAGCGAAGTAGATGATCTTCTCGAGGTCCTTCGGCGCCAGGTCCAGCAGGTAGCCGAGGCGGGAAGGAACACCCTTGAAGTACCAGATGTGGGTGACCGGAGCGGCGAGCTCGATGTGGCCCATGCGCTCACGGCGAACCTTGGCGCGGGTCACCTCGACGCCGCAGCGCTCACAGATGATGCCCTTGAAGCGGACACGCTTGTACTTACCGCAGTAGCACTCCCAGTCGCGGGTCGGGCCGAAGATCTTCTCGCAGAAGAGCCCGTCCTTCTCCGGCTTGAGCGTGCGGTAGTTGATGGTCTCCGGCTTCTTCACTTCGCCAAAGGACCACTGGCGGATGTCGTCAGCGGTGGCGAGGCCGATCCGGAGCTCATCGAAGAAATTGACGTCCAGCACGTCTTTACATCCCCTTGGGGTTGATTCGACAAAGAGGGGTTGGCGGTCGAGGCGGGACCCACTTCAGGCAGGTCCCGCCTCAGACAGCCGTCAGTGCACGACGTCGTCCACCGAGGGCGACTCGTTGCGGGACAGGTTGATGCCCAGGTTCGCCGCGGCGCGCTCGAGGTCCTCGTCGTCCGAATCGCGCATCTCGATCGCGGCGCCGTCACTGGACAGCACCTCGACGTTGAGGCAGAGCGACTGGAGCTCCTTCAGGAGCACCTTGAACGACTCGGGGATACCCGGCTCGGGGATGTTCTCGCCCTTGACGATGGCCTCGTACACCTTGACGCGGCCGACCACGTCGTCCGACTTGATCGTCAGCAGCTCCTGGAGCGTGTACGCCGCTCCGTAGGCCTGCATCGCCCAGCACTCCATCTCACCGAAGCGCTGACCACCGAACTGCGCCTTACCACCCAGCGGCTGC
Organism: Amycolatopsis sp. H20-H5; assembly: GCF_035828755.1. NCBI lineage: Bacteria > Bacillati > Actinomycetota > Actinomycetes > Pseudonocardiales > Pseudonocardiaceae > Amycolatopsis > Amycolatopsis sp. H20-H5. The sequence goes on from NZ_JAYMZS010000060.1 coordinate 49,139, forward strand.
TGGGTGATCATCGAGTACGGGCCGGTGGAACGGGCGTGGATCTTGTCGTCGACCAGGTGGTGGAGCTTCAGGATGTACATGTAGCCGACGGCGACCGGGTACGGGTACGGCTCGCCGGAGCGACCGTCCAGCAGCGTGGCCTTGCCGTTCTGCTTGACCATCCGCTCGCCGTCGCGGTTCGGCTTGGTCGCCGCGAGCAGCCCGGTGAGCTCCTCTTCCTTGGCGCCGTCGAACACCGGGGTGGCGGTGTTCGTGCCGGGGTCGACGTCGAACAGCTCCTGGTTCAGGTTCTTCGACCAGTCGGGATTGCCCTCGATCTTCCAGCCCTGCGACGCCAGCCAGCCGAGGTGCAGTTCGAGCACCTGGCCGATGTTCATCCGTCGCGGAACACCGTGGGTGTTCAGGATGATGTCGACCGGGGTCCCGTCCTCCATGAACGGCATGTCCTCGGCGGGCAGGATCTTGCCGATGACGCCCTTGTTGCCGTGACGGCCGGCGAGCTTGTCACCCGGCTGGATCTTCCGCTTCTGGGCCACGTAGACGCGGACCAGCTCGTTGACACCGGGGGGCAGCTCGTCGTCGTCCTCGCGCGAGAACACGCGGATGCCGATGACCTTGCCGGTCTCGCCGTGCGGCACCTTCAGCGAGGTGTCGCGGACTTCGCGGGCCTTCTCACCGAAGATCGCGCGGAGCAGGCGCTCTTCCGGCGTCAGCTCGGTCTCGCCCTTGGGCGTGACCTTGCCGACGAGGATGTCGCCGTCGCGGACCTCGGCACCGATCCGGATGATGCCGCGCTCGTCGAGGTCGGCGAGCACCTCCTCGGAGACGTTCGGGATGTCCCGGGTGATCTCCTCGGCGCCCAGCTTGGTGTCGCGGGCGTCGATCTCGTGCTCCTCGATGTGGATCGACGTGAGCACGTCGTCCTGCACCAGGCGCTCGGAGAGGATGATCGCGTCCTCGTAGTTGTGGCCCTCCCACGGCATGACCGCGACCAGGAGGTTCTTGCCGAGCGCCATCTCACCGTTCTCGGTGGACGGCCCATCGGCGATGACCTGGCCCTTTTCGACCCGGTCACCCTCGTCGACGATCGGGCGGTGGTTGAAGCAGGTGCCGTGGTTCGAGCGGCGGAACTTGTACAGTCCGTAGCTCTTCCGGGTGCCGTCGTCGTGCATGATCGTCACCAGGTCGGCGGAGAGCTCCTCCACCACACCGGCCTGCTCGGCGACGAGCACGTCACCGGCGTCGATCGCGGCGCGCAGCTCCATGCCGGTGCCGACCAGCGGCGCCGTGTTGCGGAGCAGCGGGACGGCCTGACGCTGCATGTTCGCACCCATCAGGGCGCGGTTCGCGTCGTCGTGCTCGAGGAACGGGATCATCGCCGTCGCGACCGACACCATCTGGCGCGGCGAGACGTCCATGTAGTCCACGTCGGACGGGTCGATCAGCTCGACCTCGCCGCCCTTCTTACGGACGGTGACGCGCTCCTCGAGGAAGTGGCCCTCCTCGTCGATCGGCGCGTTCGCCTGCGCCTTCACGAAGCGGTCTTCCTCGTCCGCGGTGAGGTAGTCGACCTGGTCGGTGACCTGACCGTCGATGACCTTGCGGTACGGGGTCTCGATGAAGCCGAACGGGTTGACCCGCGCGTACGAGCAGAGCGAGCCGATCAGGCCGATGTTCGGGCCTTCCGGGGTCTCGATCGGGCACATGCGGCCGTAGTGCGACGGGTGGACGTCGCGGACCTCCATGCCGGCGCGCTCACGGGACAGACCACCGGGGCCGAGTGCGGACAGACGTCGCTTGTGCGTCAGCCCCGACAGCGGGTTGTTCTGGTCCATGAACTGCGACAGCTGCGAAGTCCCGAAGAACTCCTTGATCGCCGCCACGACGGGACGGATGTTGATCAGGGTCTGCGGCGTGATCGCCTCGACGTCCTGGGTCGTCATCCGCTCGCGGACGACGCGCTCCATGCGGGAGAGGCCGACCCGGATCTGGTTCTGGATCAGCTCGCCCACGGTGCGGAGACGGCGGTTGCCGAAGTGGTCGATGTCGTCGACCTCGACCGGGATCTCGACACCGTCGACCGTCATCTTCTCCTCGCCGGCGTGCAGCCGGACCAGGTACTCGATGGTGGTGATGATGTCTTCTTCGGTCAGCGTGCCCGTGTCGTACGGGGACGCCATGCCCAGCTTCTTGTTGACCTTGTACCGGCCGACCTTCGCCAGGTCGTAGCGCTTGGTCTTGAAGAACAGGTTCTCCAAGAGGGTCTGGGCGCTCTCCTTGGTGGGGGGCTCGCCCGGACGCAGCTTGCGGTAGATGTCGAGCAGCGCCTCGTCGGTGCCGGCGGTGTGGTCCTTCTCGAGGGTCGCCAGCAGCGTCTCCGAGAAGGAGAAGCGCTCGCGGATCGCCTCGGTGGTCCAGCCGAGCGCCTTCAGCAGCACGGTGACCGGCTGGCGGCGCTTGCGGTCGATCCGGACGCCGACGGTGTCGCGCTTGTCGACGTCGAACTCGAGCCAGGCGCCGCGGCTCGGGATGACGCGGACGCCGAAGACGTCCTTGTCCGTCGTCTTGTCGACACTCGTGTCGAAGTAGACGCCGGGCGAGCGGACGAGCTGGGACACGACGACACGCTCGGTGCCGTTGATCACGAACGTGCCCTTGTCGGTCATCACCGGGAAGTCACCCATGAAGACCGTCTGGCTCTTGATCTCGCCGGTGTTGTTGTTGACGAACTCGGCGGTCACGAACAGCGGGGCCGCGTACGTCATGTCCTTGTCCTTGCACTCCTCGACGGAGGCCTTGACCTCGTCGAAGCGCGGGTCGGAGAAGGACAGCGACATGGAACCGGAGAAGTCTTCGATCGGCGAGATCTCGTTGAGGACCTCGGAGAGGCCGCCGACCGGGTTTTCTTCGCCTTCCTCGACGCGGCGTTCGAACCACGCCTCGGCGCCGGTGAACCATTCGAACGACCGGATCTGCACGTCGAGCAGGTTCGGGGTGGTGAGGGGCTCGCGAATCTTCGCGAAGGAGACCCGCTGGGGGGCTCCCGGGATTCCCGTGGACTCCGAGCGAGATACAGCCGATGTGGTCGCAGCAGTGGCCTGGTTCGCGGGAGAGACTGCCAAGATGCGTCCTTCCGGGGACAATGAGCGGTGAGCAGCCGCGTTAGCAACAGCTAATGCGGACTGTCAAGGGTGCCGTGTGCCCACTACTCTAACTACCGGCTCCGGGCAGCCTGAAAGAGGGCAGCGCAAAGAAGCAGTCTAGCCTGTACGGCGCGGCATGTCCAGGGGGCGCTCCTGACGGGGCCCAGCCTGCATCGCGACGTCTTCAGGTATGCCTCTCCGGCTCGTTCCTCCCGCCCTCCCGCAAGGGCCGGGTCGGTTCTCACCGTTGGCAGTAAGCGTGACCCCACAGACGCCTGGAGTCAAGATGCCACGCAGCGGACCCGCCAGTTGGAGGTACCGCATCTTTGGCCGACGCACCGGCCGACGGGCGCCGCCAAGCCGCTCCTGACTCCCAGCATAAGCGGGGGCTTTGGGTGAATCCCGGGGTGCGGTTGGAGGCCTGTTTCGGCCAGCGTGCTTGCTTGCGCCGCTGGGTCGTTACTGGTGCTCGGCGGCGGTGCGGGTTTTTGGTCGCGTCGTGAGGTGCGGTTGGAGGCCTGTTTCGGCCAGCGTGCTTGCTTGCGCCGCTGGGTTGTTACTGGTGCTCAGCGGCGGTGCGGGTTTTTGGTTGCGTCCTGAGGTGCGGCTAGAAGCCTGTGTTTTTGGCCAGCGCGCTCACAAACTCGCGCCGCCAGGTCGCCCCGACCCCCAGCGCACGCGCGGCTTTTGCTTGTAGGGGGGCGACCTACCGTCGCGAGTTGGGAGGGCCTGGCGGCCCTAAAAGAGGGCGCGCGGCGGTGAAGTCTCCCCTCGCAGGGCTCGGGGAGACGCTGTGGCTGGGGCGAACAGCTGGGGCTGGGTCACGTGGTCGGTGTCGTGGTCGAGTTGGGTGGGGGGCCACGTGCCTC